>JAJTFC010000025.1 GCA_021298315.1 Planctomycetaceae bacterium | reverse complement strand
GCTGCGAGTGGCACTCGATGCATCGATCTCGAAAGATCTCGAGTGCAGACTGCGGCTGCTGAGCCGAGGCAAAGGCCGCGTGAAGAAAAACGATTGCAACCGGCAAGCAAGACCAATGAGTGACGGATCTGAGCAAACTGCGTTGGAATGTTTTTTCAGGATTTCGTGGCGACATGATTCAGTTTCATCAAGAGGACTCGGGAGATTCCAAACCAAGGGTCAGAGCCTCGTTCTATGATACCCGAATTGGCCCAAGGTTGCTTCAAAAACTACGTACCTTCAAGAACCCCTGGAAGTGGATCTAAGCGATCACTTCGCGGATGTAGTTGGCCTCTTGGACACCCGTGAGCTTGTGATCTAAACCACCGTAGAAATAGGTCATCAGGTTATGATCCAAACCCATGAGCCGCAGGATCGTGGCGTGCAAATCCCGAATGTGTCGGCGATCCACGGATGCCTCGGCACCAAGTTCGTCGGTCTGTCCGTAACTGGTTCCTCCTTTGACCCCACCGCCAGCCAACCAATACGTAAATCCCTTGGGATTGTGATCCCGCCCACCCTGGTCTCCTTGGGATACCGGTTGGCGTCCAAACTCCCCTCCCCAAACGATGAGCGTTTCCTCGAGCAATCCCAACCGCTGTAGATCGGTCAATAAAGCTGCGATGGGCTGATCGACTTCGGGGCAATGAATGGTTAAATTCTCTTCGACCCCAAAATGAGCATCCCAGTTTTGCTGCTGGTGACCTCCACCGGAGTAGATCTGGATGAATCGCACTCCTCGCTGAACCAATCGGCGGGCGATCAAACATTGCCTGCCAAAGACCGACGGACCGACCGAAAGCTTGTGACTCCCAGCAGGCAATCCGATCCCATACATATCCAAGGTAGCTTGGCTCTCGTCGGTCAAATCCAATGCTTCGGGTGCGCTGGTTTGTAACTGAAAAGCCATTTCGTAAGAAGCGATTCGAGCATCAAGATCCGAGTACCCCTGACGATCCGCTTTGTGGGCAGCATTGATCGCACCGATCATGTCGATCTGCGATCGATGCATATCCGGAGTGATCGGATCGTATGGATTGAGATCGAGGATCGGCTCGCTGCTGGTGCGAAGAACCGTTCCTTGATGGGCTGCCTCCATGAATCCTGATCCCCAATTCGGAGCACCTGGAATAGGACCACCTCGGGGATCAAGCATTACGACGAAGTTAGGTAGATTGCGATTCTCAGAACCGAGTCCATAACTGAGCCAAGAACCGATCGACGGATAACCTTGGATGATTCTCCCAGTGTTCATCTGCAAGTTCGCCGAACCATGGGCAAACGAGTCCTGATACAGGCTCTTGATCACCGCGAGCTTGTCCATGTGCTTGGCGATGTTGGGAAATGCATCCGAACACCAAAGTCCACTTTGTCCATGCTGCTGGAACTTGCGCTTCGATCCGAGCAACTTCCCCTCTTTGAACTCGTTGCGACGAAGCTCGATTTGGACGCTTTGACCATCACGTTTCTGCAGCTCAGGCTTGTAATCAAATAGATCCATCTGCGATGGACCGCCGTACATGTACAAAAAGATGCAGTACTTGGCCTTGGCTGCTAAACGAGCTCCAAGCTCATCGGCCTTACCGATCCCCTCTTTGCCGACAGTTGGATCGAAATACTCTGCTCGAAGGACTCCTTCTTGGGCCAGCATCGATGCGAGGGCCAAGCCGGAGAAACCTGCTCCAGAGTCGCGAAGGAATTTGCGTCGAAAAGGATTCATGGCCAATCGCACTCGTTGACTTAATCGATGTAGAGGAATTCGTTGACGTTCAAGAGAGTCCGACAAAACATTTCCAATGCCTTGCGATCGGCCCAAGCCTTCTTCTGCAGTTCATCGCTCTGGTTCTCGGCAAGCAATCTCGATGATGCATCGTCCTGATTTGCTATGTCGAATGGCTGAGACCATTTGGGCCGATATTCTTGAGCTCCGGTTTGGACAACCAAATTGCGGTAGGAAATCTCCGAGCACCAGGTTCTCAGTCCCAACTGATCGCCAGGGAGCCTATCTTCGAGAGTATGCTCTAGCACAGGCTTGGAAGATTGATCGAGGAAGATTTTTATTTGAGTTTTGTTTTCGGGAAGATCGACGATCTCGGCCGAGAGCCTATGCCATCGATCGGGCTGGATATCGACGGGTACTTCGGCAATCGGTTTCCAATTGTTTCGATGCTCTCCAAAGAGAATGGTCTTTTTCGTCATATTAAAACTGACTTCGTAGCCGAGCCAATTGTCCGCACCGATCTTCGGCTCACTCACATGCAGGATCAAACCACCGATGTTGGCTTGTCGGGAGCTGGTATTCATCTCGACGGAAACTCGACCTTGGCGAAAGGGCTGCTCGTCCCAAACGAGTTTTGGGCCTTGCTCGGCGTTTACTCGCAAGCTTCCATCGCTTTGCAAATTCCACTGACCCGCATAACTGCTCCAACCATCGAGCGCGCGTTGTGCTTGGTGCTTCCCATGAGCGTGCGCTATCGCCAAAGACTTTCCCTTTTGCGGATGGTCTTGGTCCAAGACCTCCAGTTTGGCTTTATCCAACGAAAAAGTTCCACCCCAACAGGCGATCCCTAACGAACCCTTGGAATTCGCTTCAGTAGAATTTTCGCTTTCAATGAAATCCAGTTCAAGCGTCGCTTGAGCTTGCTGGCCTTCGCCGATCCAAACCTGAGCCTTGTTTCCTTCGACTCTAAATCGCAATGGGAACCAGCGATCGAGCGGCACTTTGCAATGCACCCGAGCTTGGGTTCTGGCCGCCCCATCGAGGTTTTCGATAGCGAGCGATTCATTGGCTGGATCGATTCGAACCGCGATCCCTTGGAATCGATTGCCATCAGGTTTGGCCCTTAGCAGGATCGTCGCAAGTTCGGTTGTGCGACTGATTCGCATGCTGCCACTCAATTGGCCATTGTGAAACTCTTGGCTTTTTAAAATCGCGTGCGGACCAAAGCTTTTTTCGACGACATCGATCCCTTCATAACCGCCACCCCAAGCTCCAGGAAAATACTCCCACGGATCTCCCGAACCGTGCTCAGGACCGATTAGAAAATCCGAGGGTGCCAATTGCTGTCGATAGCCCGAGTAGAGTGAAACCGGGACATCGGGACGGAAGTGGATTTGGTCTGCCAATGGTAAATAGTCCTTGGATATGCGCTCGATCCAAGCTGAGGATTTCTGGAGTTCCTCGATCGATGGATCGCGTTGCAGGCTCCATCGATAGGCCAGTTGTATTTTCTCTTGGAGCGTTGTTGAGAGCGATTCGGCTCGCTTGGCCATGGCCTGCGCCCTTTGAGCGGTGAATCGGCTGTTGAGAAACATCAAGGATTGAGGTGCGACGGTGGTTTCAGGGCGTTCAGTCAGTGGCGAAGTGGTATTGGAATAATCGAAAGACTCTAACAATGGATCTCTTACACTCCGCTTGACGATCGCATAGATGCTTCGGCGAAGCTGGTCTTTGGCGCTCGCTGTCTCCCAGCCTCGACCGGGTTTGCTCTGACCGGCGAGGACTTCGGCGCTGAGCCTAGGGAACATCTCACGTCCAAACGTTTGCAAGTTGAGCTCACCACTTGCAGCGAGCATGCTATCGCGGATCGCTTCGGCTTCTAAACGCCTAAGGTTTTGTCTCCAAAGAAGTCTGTTGCCGGGATCCTTCGTGTTGGCTTGGGCATGCGAGGGATTTTGGAGGTCCAAGTGCGAGGAGCGTTGATAAGCTTCCGAGGTCAGGATATAGCGGTGTAGATGTTTGATCGACCAATGGTTCTCGATAAGGACACTCGCTAGGTGATCGAGGAGTTCGGGATGGGTCGGAGGGGATCCGGCGATTCCAAAGTCGGCAGTGGATGCAACGATACCTCGACCAAAATGATAGTGCCAAAGGCGATTCACCAAAACGCGAGCCGTCAGTGGGTGGCCCGGGTGTGCGATCCATCGAGCCAAAGCGAGCCTGCGTCCGCTTGTTGGAAACAGATCGTTCAGCGGGGACTCCGAGGCCTTGAACGCAGTGCTTGGATCCGACGAAGCGGCACTATGCGAGAGCACACTTAAGAACCCCGGCTCGATTGCAACTCCGGGAGTGCTCGCATTGCCACGCACGAGCAAATGGGTTTGGGGGGGTGGATTGGGCGCTTCGCGAACCGCAAGAGCCCATGATGGGATACCCAGCGAGGGATCCGGTGGCATCGGACTGGCACCCTGGGAATCGGTCGATTTGCGTTGCAGATACTCCGCAGTCTTGTTGCGGATTTCATCGTTGCTTGCAAGAGGAAAGCTCGATGCATTATCGATATGGTTTTCGGGGTTGGCATAGCGTTGGACGTTTCGGATACAAGCCAAGAGTCGATAGTAATCTTCTTGGGGGATCGGATCGAATTTGTGTTCGTGGCATCGTGCGCATCCGATCGAAAGACCTAGGAATGCCGAGCCGATGCTGACGATCGAGTCATCCAAATCATCGAATTCGGCTTGGCGTTTGTCGTCGGGTTCATCGTCCCAAACGCCGAGTCGGAAAAAGCCCGTGGCGACTCTGGATTGGGGATTTGTGTCGGGAAGTTCATCGCCTGCGAGTTGCTCGAGGATAAAACGATCGTAGGGTTTGTCTTGGGCAAAGGCTTCGATCACATAATCGCGGTATCTCCAGGCGTGGGGTTTGTAGCCGTCGCGTTCGTAGCCGTTGCTTTGGGCAAACCGCACCACATCGAGCCAGTGGCGAGCCCAGTGTTCGGCGTAAGCTGGTCGATCGAGCAATTCATCGATGAGTTGTTGGTAAGCTTGCTGATCGATACGACCTTGGGCAGGATCCCCTAGGCGAGCAGTCCACGTGTTGATTTCATCGAACGAGGGAGGTAGTCCGGTAAGTGTGTAGAACACTCGGCGAATCAGCATTTGGGTTGGAGCAATTGGGAGCGGATCGATTAGCTCCTTTTCGAGTCGATGCTCGATCCATTGATCGATGGGGTGGGGGCTCGAATGGCTCGATCTTTCTGGAAGCGATCTTTCTGGAAGAGGCGGGTTTGTGATAGGCTTAAAGGCCCAATGGTCGCGGTCTTGTGGGGAGATTTCGGGGGACTTGCGATGCTTGGCATCCGGGTGATCGGAGTTCCCTGGATCGGAAGTATCGGATTTAGCGAAATCAGCTGGTGCAGGGTTTTTTGTGTCGATCCACTGCAGGATCGCGTTGATTTTGTGTTGGGGGAGCTTGCCCGTAGGGGGCATTTGCAGCGACTCGTATCGGATGGCTGCGGCCATCAAGCTGTTTTTCGAGTCGCCAGGAACGATGGCAGGGCCACTTTGGCCACCTTGTAAGATACCCGGTAGGCTATCGAGTCGAAGATCGGCTTTTTGTTTGTCTGGACCGTGGCATGGGAAGCAATGTTGGGCGAGGGTTGGTCGTATTTCTTTTTCGAAGAAGTCGAGTTGCTCGGGCGAGGGTTCTTGCGCGACAGAGTCGAAAAACGCGCAGGAGCACAGGCCTATCGCAAGGTGGATTGCTAGCCACAGGGATCGAAGCACTGGGCGCATGCTTAGGATTTGATTTCGAAGATCGCTTCGACCTCGACGGCCGATCCGGTGGGGATTTGGGCAAAGCCCAGAGCGCTTCGGGCGTGGAAACCGTCGGTGGTTTTGCCGTAGATTTCGTGCAGTAGATCGCTGCAACCGTTGATCACGAGGTGTTGTTCGTGGAATTCGAGGGTTGAGTTGACGCAACCGAGGAGTTTCAAGACACGAAGGCCGTTGAGGGAGCCGTGGAAGTTCCAGATGGAGTTAAGGATTTTTTCGGCGCATTCGCGCGCGGCGGCTTTGCCTTGATCGACAGTCATTCCGGCACCGAGTTTGCCTTTGGTATCACTGACGTGTCCGGAGGTGATCAGGAGGTTACCGGAGCGAACGACCATGGCCAGATAACCTGGTTCTTGTTTGGTGAATTTCACGCCGAGTGCTTCGGCTTTTTCTTGAGGGCTCATCGGGAGGGATTCCATGCGAGGGTCGGAGGGTGAGTAATCGGACAGACACCCAAGGATTATAGCACAAACAGAGAGTGCTTTTGTGGCTGATCTGCGGGGAATCTCGCCTCCTGCTTGGTAGATTCAGAAGCGATTAGAGCGAAGGTCGATTACAGGCAGCTTAGCAGATTCGCGTGGACGGTTTGTGTCCCATCGAGTCGCCATATCGCTAGCAAGCGACGGCCCCATCAGATGAGCGCAGTTGTCGCACCGTTAGCCGACGAGCGCGAGCGTCGGGCAGTGACCGTACAAACGACAGCCAATTCGTTGACCGCTATGGGAATAAGCCTACAGGCACCTTGGGTAGATTTATAGATGCTCAGGCTTGCTGATATTCCTGGGTCTTGTTAACGGCTCTTGATGGCTGCTTGGGTTTTCAGGCCCATCGGGTCGACATATCGGTAGCAAACGACGGCACCCCACGAACTCAGGCTTCCTGATATTCTTTGGCGATGTTTTCTAAGCTTCGAACAATCCTCGATGAGCTATGCACCAAGGAGCCTGAGAACCTTGCCCACACGCGCGAGCTTGGGATCGCGTGCTTTTGGGTTGGAAGTGCGTTTGCCAATTCGCAACGCTGGCAAGAATCATCGGAGGCATTTGAAAAAGCAATTAAAGCCGCTCAAGCAGTCATCGACGTCCTGTTCAGCGTTGCGTGTCAGTGGGCGCTTTAAAAGGGGCCACTTATGGGCGCTTTGAAGAGGTCGATTTTTGATTTTCACTACATTGGCCCCTTTTGAGAGCCATCTCTATTACTCGTTATCGGCGACTGGCCCGGTGGGCGCTTTGTCATCGGTGCGTAAACGCAAACGCTATGTCGCTCCATCAACAAGCGTCGCTTGATGATGATGCTCGGCATGCAAGACGACAAGAAACTACCCAACGATTTAGCCACCGCTCACGAGGTTATTCGCGTGCAGTCAGAGCTCCAAAAGTCATTCCAAGAGGCACTCGCAGAGCGTCGACGAGTGAGTGCCGAACGACGACATTCATCGAGTCGCCGGGGTAGAGCCGCCATCAGGAAGCGGCTGATCGGCGACTTTGATGCAATGCTTGGTTCGTTGCTTCGGTTGCACGATGGGACGCCCCGATTCAAGTGCACGTTTCCGAGCAGCTTCCACGTACGCATGCAAATCGCCGTTGTGTTCAGCTAAGAGCTTTTGTCTCGTTGCATGAATCTCATCCAAAATCGGGTTAGATGTCATCGTCTGGGTCTCCTAGAAACTGAGCGGGAGTGCAAACCAAAATCCGAGGCAGTTGCAGATCGTCTAAGAGTCGATAGAGTCTTGGAAGTTCTGTTGCGTTGGCAATATGGCGGCAATTCTGCGTTAAGAGATATTCTACACCAGCAAGTACAGCAGAGGCTACGTGCAAAGCGTCTAATTTGGCTTTAGGTGGCATCATGCACCCTACGACAATCTTGTCAGCGATAGCTTCAATTTCCGGGTCGGGTAACAAAAGGCCAACATTTTCCAACGCATGGAGCCTTCGCTTGGCAGCGTCTGGATCACCTCGCGATGCTTCATCAATCACGAACTGAGACGTCACCAACCGATACTTCGGTGCTTCGAACTCGAGCCACCGTTTCGCTTGATGCTGTAGAACAGCGATGGCTGGGTTTTTACTCGGCCAAGCGGTCGCATGGCTGATAACTTTATCGAGGCAATTACAAAGAAGCGATCGAAATCTATCGGAAGTATTGGACCACAATGGTCGACGGTGAGCCGTTCGGTTCGCTGATTATCGACGACTTTGAAAAGTTGAAAGCCATCGGCATCACCCATCCCGATACGCAGCGCGTCTTGTTGGAACTCTCCTCGACGGAATCCAAAAAGCCCTAGAGAGTATCCCGAGGGCTTTGCCCTGCACAAGATGCGTTGCTGACCAAGGAACCCCAATCCGCACCGGACGTTTTTGGGGGGAGGGGTTTGTTCTCAGCATCGTAGAGTTGTATGGTTTCTTCGACGATCTGACAGAGTTCAGCAAAGACTTCTTTTTCATCGGTTCCGTGGCAACCGCCCAGGATCAATCCGGGACAGCGTCCGACGTAGCATTGATCCTCATCCGACCATTCAACGATCTTGATGTACCGTACTGATTTAGTCATTCTGAATCCACCTCCCCGATAGCCTGCTTGACTGCCCGTTCCTGATATTTTTTTGCATCGTCGCCAAGGTTCCCTGAGATGGTGATTATAACTTTGGAATTGGGGTGCACGAAGTTTCGGTGGCTTCCTTTTCCTCCGCGGTTCTCGAAACCAGCACCTTCCAGCACAGAGATAAATTCCCGGATTTAACGAGGCAAATCAATTTCCTTTGAATGAATTTGGGAACCACCATGGATCGTATCCCGTGATGATTGATAAGTCTAGGTTTCCTTGGGTGTAAACAAGAAAGCATCCGAGAGCTTGCTACCGATATACTGGACCGCCGGGCCACAGACCGTCAATGCGAGAGTGATCAACGCTGGTTCCGTTGAGTTCGTCGGCACTCGAATTCTACTCGATGATTTTCCATCCGATGATTTCGGAGAAATCATCGACCATGGATTCGCTCCAGGCGAATTTTCAACTCGCCAAGCATGATGGCCGTGGCACCCCAGACCCAATGGCCATCGAGCCAAAATCCAAGCGTCTCGACTTGCATCGCACTGCGACGGATCGTCCGCGACTCAGGACGCAACATCATAAGCTGCTCGAGCGATAACCAAAGCAGCTTGGCGACCTCCTGCTCATTTGGACTCATCGCAGGCATTGTGCTTCCAACACCCAACATTGGTACGACCCGATGTCGGCTCGCATAGACATACAGCTCCGGCATCGATCCAACCATCTCGACGCCATCGCTCGTGCATCCGAGCTCCTCTGTGTACTCGCGACAGGCCGCCTGATGGGGCGTCTCTCCCGGCTCGCACCTGCCACCTGGAAACGAGATTTGTCCGGCATGATCGGACATGCTCGCTGGCCGAAGCGTCAGGGGAATCGACCAATCCTCATCCAATCCCCCTCGACTCCCCTGAGGCAACAGGACCATCATCACCGCTGCAGCATGAGAACTCCTGGGCGCAGGACCCCGATGCCGACCATAAGAAACCTTGGGCGCAAACAGATTACCTCGATAAGCCCGCCTCGAGACGATCCCCTGCCATCGCTCCCGGAATTTCTCTGGGTCTGCCAAGATTCTTTTGATTTGATCGATCGCCTCGAATCCCACTGAACCCTCACCCTAAAAAGCTTAGAAAAAGCTCCATTCCGAAGGATCCCAACTTGGTTTATCATTCCATCTTGCCAAGGACCGCTTCGCAACCCCCAATTCACCGAATCATCCGATCGACTATGGCCCGCCGCTCCAGCAACGACACCGAAGCGATCGCTAACGTTCTGCGGATATTACCCGCCAAGTGGCTCATCGGCCTGCTGGTTGCCGTCGTCTTGTACTTCTTTCTCCAGCCACGATTGAATCAGTGGTTCGGTTGGAATTTGCCCAGCATCGCTGCCATGGCCGGCAACGAAGCCCCGGCCAAGAATGCCAAGCTTCCCAACAAAACCAATTCCAACGCATCGACCAAACCTGCCGAATCCAAGTCACCGGATCCTAAACCGGCAGCCACAAAGACTACGGACTCTAAAACAACAGAGCCAAAGTCACCACCCACGAGTCGATCCTCCGCTGGCACCAAACAAGCCGATGAGGACTACAAGTTCCGAATCCTCAAATCGGTCGGACGCGATCGCTTTGAATCACCCGCAGGACTCATCTACGCACCCGGAAGCGAAGAAGGGCATCGTCTGGCTCATATCGCAAAGCACCTTGAGGATCAGCCCAATCGGCCCGGTTCTCACGGAGTATTCGAAGGGGACATGTCCGCATTCTTGGTCGCAATCGATGACGCTTACAAACGTGCTCGCGGGCATGCCAAAGGTACCAAGAGCCGAGTCGAAGATGGGATGACCATCTTCGAAGCTCCTTTCGATCAAGCGATCGGGTATCTCGGGGGATCCGAAGGTGCTCGCAGAAAAAATCCCAAACTCAAGAAGATGCGGCTCGTCGTGCGAGACCGAAACCTCATCACCGCTTTCCCTATTCAGTGACTCTGCGATGTCTCAACCTTTTTTGATCTACGTCAAGCACTGCCCGATTTGCGGCGATGGGCTCTGCCGCGTAAGGGTCTGCCAAGACCGTCGGCGAGGTCGACTCACGGGTTGCATCCTTTGCGACGAGTGCGAGACGGTTTGGACCGATCCGAGCCTCACGCAAAAATTCACCCAAGGAAAAATCAGCGCAACGCCATGCTGCCCGGACTGTGGCGAGTCGTTATGGGATGACAACAGCCATTGGGCCGATATCCCCGAGGTCTGTTTGCTTGGCTGGTACGACTCAGTTCAAGTCGTCCGCACCGAACATCGCGATCAAACGACCTGATTTTGGTGTATCATGATTGCCCCATAGTCTACCCACCCAAGACTCTACTGGCTCTTCTACCACTGGTTTTTCTCTTCCATGCTTACCGCCATCATCATCCTTTTTGTCTTGGGCTACCTTGCTATCGCTTTGGAGCACCAGATCCACATCAATAAAGCCGCCTCAGCCATCCTGACCGGAGTGCTGTGCTGGACACTCTATGCTCTGAACTACGGAACGCTCGTTCCCACCCAAGCTTTCGAGCACTGGCAAGCCGCCCATGGCACCGCGGATAGCGAAGGAGGATTGGATCCGAAACTGCATTTTCTCGTCGATGGCCAATTGAGCCATCTGTTCTCCGAGACCGCTGGGATCCTGTTCTTCTTAATAGGCGCGATGACGATCGTCGAACTGGTCGACGCGCATGAGGGTTTCTCGCTGATCACACGTTTTGTTCGATCCAAAAGCAAAGTCTCTTTGCTGTGGGTTATCGGGATCTTTACCTTCTTTTTATCGTCGGTGTTGGACAACCTGACTACAACGATTGTGATGATTTCGGTGCTCCGCAAGCTGGTTGCTGATACCCAGTTGCGACTGGTGTATGTTGGCATCGTGGTCATCGCGGCCAATGCAGGGGGAGCTTGGACAGTCATCGGAGACGTCACGACAACGATGATCTGGATGAAGCACAAGATCGGAGAGTGGGAGGTGATGCGGGATTTATTTCTCGCGAGCTTGGCGTGCTTGCTCGTTCCCTTAGGAATCCTGTCGATGCAACTCAAAGGCCAGCTCGAGTCACCTAAAGAGACCAGTGCCGACGAGGAAGCCCGATCGATCCAGACATGGCACAAGGCGTTGTTTTTGTTTCTCGGTGTTGCAGGTCTGCTCAGCGTGCCGATCTTCAAGACCTATACCCATTTGCCTCCCTTTATGGGAATGATGCTGAGTTTAGGATTTCTGTGGCTCGCATCGGAACTCGTTTCACATACGATGGACGATAGGACCAAGAGCAGTACCGGTGTGTTGGCTGCTTTGCGGCGAATCGATATGTCGAGCGTTTTGTTCTTTCTCGGGATCCTGCTAGCCGTCGGTGCTTTGGGATCGATGAATGTGCTGACGCAGCTTGCCGAGTACTTGCAAGCGACCTTAAAGAATCAGTCGCTCATCGCGGTGATCATCGGGCTTGTTTCAGCGGTCGTCGACAATGTGCCGCTGGTGGCAGCCGGGATCGAAATGTATTCGGCAAGCAATCCTCTGAACGATCCGTTTTGGATGTTGCTAGCTTACTGTGGGGGGACAGGGGGGAGCTGTTTGATCATCGGCTCTGCTGCCGGGGTAGCGGCCATGGGGCTCGAGAAGATCGACTTTTTCTGGTATTTGCGGAAAATCTCTCCCCTTGCCTTCGCAGGATATTTTGCGGGAATTGCAGTTTATTTCCTGCAACACTGGATCTTTTAAGTTGGGTTGGTTAGAAAATTGCAGTTCACAGAGGCTTGGCTTTTGTGATTTGGCCGATTCACCCTCGCAGGATCTTTATGTCGACTTATCCCGATCGAACTTCGACCCTCCCGGACGATCAACGGATTGTCATGACCTCTGTGGGGCTCACGAGCCCCAACGGCACGAACCTTGAAAGCTATCGCGAAGCGTTGCTCGCTGGTCGTAGCGGTGTACGAAATTACAACATCCGTTATGTAGGGGATACCCACGCCGGGGTATGCGAGTTTGAAGGGACCAAGTACCAGAGTCGTCGCGACGCAAGGCGAGGCACGCGAGCCGGCACGGTAGGTATTTGGTCGGCTGGCGAAGCGATCGCTCGCAGTGGTCTGGATTGGGCAAACATCGACAAGTCCCGAGTGGGCATCTATGTTGGGATCACCGAACATGGGAACGTTGAAACCGAAAACGAGATCTACTCGATCTCTCAGTTCAACTACGACACATCGGTCTGGTCACACCATCACAATCCTCGCACGGTGGCCAACAACCCCGCTGGGGAAATCGCGCTGAATTTGGGGATCACCGGTCCGCACTACACCATCGGTGCAGCTTGTGCTGCCGGCAATGCAGGGATCATCCAAGGCGTACAGATGCTCCGTTTAGGAGAATGCGATCTGGCGATCGCAGGCGGAGTTGCCGAGAGTATCCACACCTTCGGGATCTTTGCTTCGTTCAAATCCCAAGGGGCACTTGCAAGCCACAGCGATCCGACGAAAGCATCGCGACCTTTTGATAAGGAGCGAAATGGGATCGTCGTCTCCGAAGGTGGTTGTTTGTACATCCTTGAACGCTTGTCGGATGCCAAGAAGCGTTCGGCAAAGATCATCGCGGAGATTGTGTCCTATGCGATCAACACCGACGCGACAGATTTTGTGCTCCCGAACCCGGAGCGTCAGGCCCAGTGTGTGCGGATGGCATTGGCTCGTGGGGGGCTTTCGGCCGAGCAAATACAGATCGTCAGTACCCACGCGACCGGGACGACCAGTGGAGACAACCAGGAGTGCGAAGCGCTTCGGCAGGTATTTTCCGGGGTAGACTCGGTTCGTTTCAACAACACCAAAAGTTTCATAGGGCACACCATGGGTGCGGCCGGGGCCTTGGAATTGGCAGGGAATTTACCTAGTTTTGAGGACGGGGTTTGCCATGCTACGATAAATGTGGACAATTTGGATCCGCAATGTGCCTTGGACGGACTGGTGATCAACCAGCCGCAGGAACTTCGACGCGTCGACTACATTCTCAACAACTCCTTTGGGATGTTGGGGATCAATTCCGTGCTGATCGTCAGGCGGTTTTAGTGCGACGTTGGTTTCAAAGGGTCCGCAGACAAATTTGAATTTCATTACGAATATCCTTGGGAGTGAATTGATCCATGACAGCCGCAGAAATCCGGAATGAGATTCTCGACATTTTGAGCGACATTGCTCCAGACGAGGATCTTTCCGGTCTTGATGACAGCAAGTCTTTTCGCGAGCAGCTTGAGCTCGACAGCATGGACTTTTTGGACATTGTGATGGAGTTGCGCAAACGTCACCGCGTTCAGATTCCCGAGGAGGACTACGGCAATCTAGCGAGCATGTTCACGACGGTGACTTACCTCGAACCCAAGATGCGCGACATCGTCCCTGCGTAGGGTCTTGCGAAAGTTCCGAAATAGTTATCTAGCGACCATATAGACCGCGCTTGCTCCGGATCGCTTGGCGATGTCGTAGACGCCAAGCGCATCGCCAGCAAGGATGCTGTCCTCCGGATCGACGATGATCGGAACATCGGCTCGCACCTTCAAGATCGCTGCAAGCCTCTCTTGGATCTCTTGTAGCGATGCGACTTCTAAGCCGTTCCACTGGTATTGGATCTGATTGCCCTGGGCCTTGAGCTTGATCACGCAATCGTGGATGTCTTCCTGCGGTGGGCTAGGTGGGGGTTCGTTGGAATCCCCAAGAGCCGAATCGGACTTGGCCGATACCGAGCTAGGCAGGAGTTTTTCCAGACGCTGGAAAGAGGAGGTGGTCAAAAAGAATACCAATAGCAGAAACACCACATCGATCATCGGTGTCATCATGCTATCGAGCGATGTGCGTCCTCGCGGATTGCTGTAGTTGGTTTTCATCGCTCATCCTCATACACGGCAAAGACGATATCGGTATTTCCGGTCAGCGCACAGACCTTGAGCAACTTAGCAATCGGTGCGTAGCTTGCAGATTTGTCGGTTCGGATTCGAATGCGGATCGGATTCTTCGCATTCTCGTCCATCTTGACGAGGATCGTATTGCGAACCTGATCCAAAGAAACCTCAGTACTGTTGACCAGATAGGTTCCATCCGATGGGATTTGGATCGTCAGAGTGGTTCGATCCGAGAAATCAGAGATTCCTGAAGCGGCAACGGGTAGTTCCAGGGGCAGAAAATTCTCCTGCTTGGCCAGATGGCTGCTGACCAAGAAGAAAATAATCAGCAAAAACGTCACGTCGATCATTGGCGTTAGGTTGATCGAAACGCCACGGCTACCGGGATAATTGGGAACTCTCATGCTAAAATTGTACCAAACGGACGTTGCTGCGTTTAGCCATTTTATCTGGATCTACTTACTCCTCACAACAGAAAATCATATCGAGTATGCCTGTCGCTTATTTGGATTGTTCGAGTGGCATCAGCGGCGATATGACCCTTGCGGCCCTCATCGACTGCGGAGCGAATCTATCGAGCATTCAATCGGCAATCGATTCGATGGATTTGGGAGCCCAACTTTCCGTAGCAACCGTTCGCAAACGAGGCTTTCGCGCGATCAAACTCCACATTGCTGCTCCCGAGGATCCACAGCATCGGGATCTGGATCAAATCCTCAGTTGCATCACCCGGGCGAGGCTCAGCAGTGGTGCTCGAAAAATCGCGAGTCGGATCTTCGAGAGGCTTGCCAAAGCCGAAGCGGCGGTACATGGGGTATCGATCGACCAAGTTCACTTTCATGAAGTTGGAGCGATCGATTCGATCGTCGATATCGTAGGTACTGCCGTGGCTTGGGACCAACTCCGAATCGAGCGTGCCATGGCCAGTCCTGTTCCAACCGGTACAGGTTTTGTCCAAATCGCCCATGGCCGAGTCCCGTTACCCGCACCGGCAACTGCGGAGTTGCTCAAGGGCGCAGCGATCGCTCAGTGCAATTTGCCATACGAAATGACCACTCCAACCGGAGCGGCCATCTTGTCTGAACTGGTCGGTTCCTATGGGGCCATGCCCTCGATGCAACTTGAATCGATCGGTTCAGGAGCCGGTACTCTGGAGTTTCATGACCGAGCCAATCTGCTTCGGATATTCCTGGGCACCGAGCATGAGGCTTTGCATGCTCAGGAACATCATGGCGACCGAGTCGTTGTCCTCGAGACAAACCTCGACGATGTAACGGGCGAAGAGATTGGCTTTGCAATCGAGCAACTATGGCAAGCCGGAGCGTTAGATGTCTTTACCATGGCGATTCAGATGAAGAAGAATCGGCCAGGAACGCTCCTGAGTGTCATTGCAGATCCCGAGCACACTGAGCGGATCGAGCAAGTGATGTTTCGGCACACCCGAACGCTCGGGATTCGACGAAGTTTGCAGGATCGCAGTATCCTTGTTCGCAGGAGCCTTCAGATCGACAGCCCATGGGGCAAGGTGGCTTGCAAGGAAGTGATTTATCCTGATGGCAAGCGGGAATTATCGCCCGAGTATGAGGAGTGTCGAAAAATCGCCATCGAGCATGGCCTAAAACTCGCCGACGTGGTTCGAACCCTGGAAATCGAGGGCAAAATTGACCTGTAAAGTCCGAGTAAAATATGATTGAATGAACCTTTGACAGGTTTTGAGTTCTTCAGGAATTATCGTGGCTGAGAATTTATACCACTGGTTCTATTCGTACTCGTACTCGTACTCGTACTCAGTGAAACGGTACTCGTACTCGAAGTTTTGAAAGGGTAGTACATGTCGAGTAGGATCGGACAGCAAGCAAACGGGAATCCGCCGTCGAGTACGGGTCGGGCCGTTGCCGTCGTCGACATCGGTTCGACAAGCATCCGCATGGCGATCGCGGAGATCGAAGGTCATGGACAAGTTCGCACGATCGAGGAAGTCTCGCGTGCGGTCTCGTTAGGCAAGGACACCTTTACCAGCCAAGAGATCTCTAGACCGAGTATCGAAGAGTGCGTCCGTATCTTGCGTAGCTATCGGCGGCTCATGCAAGAATACGGCATCACTCGGCCCGATCAGATCCGATTGGTGGCAACGAGTGCCGTGCGGGAAGCCAGCAATCGTTTAGCGTTCCTCGATAGAATCTATATCGCTACAGGGCTCGAAGTAAAGATCCTCGATGAGGCGGAAGTCAACCGGATCACCTACATGGGAATCCAGCCGCTCATGCAAGCCAATCCGATTCTCGCCTCGGTAAAAACGATCGTCGTCGAAGTCGGCAGCGGCAGCACGGAGATTTTGGTCGTCAGTGCCGGTAACATCCAATTCTCCAATACCTATCGACTAGGTTCGCTTCGGATGCTCGAACAAGTCGATCGATTCAAGACCTCCCATTCCAAGCAGCGAGCCATCCTCGAAACGCAGATCCGGCGGATTGTCCATCAGATATCCGAGAATGTAGGTGAGACGCAAATCCAAATGGTCGCTATCGGCGGTGATGTTCGCATGGCCGTCAAGAACATCGATTCGGTGGTCGCAGAAGGCGAAATGCATCGCGTATCGGCCGATGCATTGCTGGCCTTTGCTCGCCAAATTGGAAACCTTCACGAGGATCAACTCGTCAGTCGCTATTCGATGAGCTTTGCCGACACCGAAACACTCTGGCCCGCCTTGATGAGTTATGCGCTGCTGGCCAAAGAGTTCAAAAGCGAGCAATTGTTCGTGGCCGATACGAATCTGCGAGATGGACTCTTGACCGAGCTTTCGGTCCGAGACGCTTGGACCGTAGAACTGCGGAATCAAATCGTCCTCTCGGCGATCAACCTAGGTCGACGCTTTGCCTTTGACGAGTCCCACGCACGCCACGTCGCAACGTTATGTCGCAAATTGTTTTTGGATTTGATGCAAGAGCATCAGCTCGATCAGCGTATGGAGCTGATTTTGTATCTGGCTGCCCTGCTTCACGAGATCGGCACCTTTATTTCGAGCCGATCCCATCATAAACATGCGATGTACATTATTCGTCATAGCGAATTATTCGGCTTATCGGAACGCGACCAACTCTTGCTCTCATTGGTCGTGCGCTATCAAAGGCGTTCCTCTCCTCAACCGGAACACGAAGGCTATTCGATCCTCGACCGAAACGATCGAATCGCAGTTGCGAAAATGGCCGCGATGCTCCGACTGGCCATTGCGCTCGATGAGTCCCGCTCGGAGCGGATCGGAACCATTCGGTGCCTGAAAGAAGACAACCGGTTGGTGATCATCACACGGGGTAGCGAAGATGTTTCGCTCGAGCAATTGACCATTCGACAAAGCGGTGATTTGTTTGAGGAAGTCTTTGGCCTGAGCGTCGCGTTGCGAAATGAACTCGAATAGGTAGAGCGATGGGTGAAACGGAGTCTTTGGCTAAAGACGCTGAGGTTTGGTACCGCAACGGACTGTCTTTTGAATGCACCGGTTGCGGGAATTGTTGCTCCGGACCTCAGACCGGGTTCGTATGGGTCGATGACCAGGAAATCCTCGCGATTGCCAAACAAGTCGGTTTGGATCACGACCTGGATCGCTTTGAACGCCAGTTCGTACGCACTTTAGGGCATCGCAAGAGCCTGGTCGAATACTCCGACGGGGATTGCATTTTCCTAGAGCCTAAGACAAGAAGATGCAGCGTCTACGAATCGCGGCCCGGGCAATGCCGAACTTGGCCTTTCTGGAAAGAGAACCTTGCAAGCCCAGCACGTTGGGGGCAAGTGGCCAAGTCATGTCCAGGTTGCAACCAGGGAAAACTCTACTCGATCCAAGAGATCCATCGGATCGGCGATCGGCTTCATGAGACCTAGGGCAGGTTATCGACGGACATAAAAAAAGCCATGCCACGACGATCCATCGCCATGGCATGGCCTGATGGTTTGTGGGCCAGATCCGTTTGGAATCGGGTCGACAACCAATCCGTGCAAGCGTAAGGTATCGACCTAGCACCAGCAAAAATCGAATTGCCCGATCTGGATCGGTAGAGTTTGCCTAAAGCAAATAAAAAAACCCCCTTGCGGGGGTCGGTAGATCATCAAAATCGATTTGGGGGAGAAAGTGCTCGAAAACCCTTTGAGCGTGACGACGTTTAGCCACTTTCACCAGGGTCGTCCTGGCGGGTACGCTTCTTTCTCCCTCGAAACCGACAATAACAGTATGCGATGAGAAAATCATTCGACAAGGAAAATAGGCGCAATTTCCTCAGCGGCGATCCCCTCGGGCGTCCAACATACCAATTCTGACGCTTCTTTCTTCTAGGCCATCTTTTCGGCTGGCTTTGACATCCTTGGGTTTGAGATCAAACTAAGGATTTGTCATTTGCGTCAAACTTTACCATCCTTAAGCGATTCCTCATTTCCATGATCTCTACCTATCGAATAGCTTGTTTGATCCTCGCGATGGCTGGTCTATGCCAGACAAGTTACGGTCAACCTTTTCCAAACCGCAAATACGGTCAAGAAGATAAATTCAGGCAACTCGAAGAAATCCTTCCGACTCCTAATTCTTATCGAAGCGCAAGCGGTGAGCCTGGTCCCGATTACTGGCAGCAGAGAGTCGACTATACGATTGACGTTCGGCTCGACGAGTCAGACCATTCCATCCATGGATCGGAAACGATTCGGTATCGAAACCAATCCCCTCACACTTTGCGATATCTGTGGGTTCAACTGGATCCCAATATTTTCGCACAAGACTCGGATGCCAACAGGACTCGATCGGGTCGGATCGGATTTGGAAACAGGGCATCGATGGGAGAGCTCGATTCGATTCTCGAACGCACTCAACGCTTTGACGGCCGCTGCATGATCGAGAGTGTTACTGATGCACTCGGAAAAGGACTCGATATCTTCACCGTCGATACCATGATGCGGATCGATTTGCCCGAACCGCTTTTGAGTGGTCAAGAGTTCTCGCTCAAGATCCAGTGGTCTTATTTAATCAACAATTCGAAGCTCATCGGCGGGCGAACCGGTTATGAGCCTTTTGAAAAAGATGGTAATGCAATCTATGAAATCGCGCAGTGGTTTCCTCGCTTGGCTGCCTTTACCGATGTGACCGGTTGGCAACACAAGCAGTATTTGGGACAAGGTGAGTTCACGCTCGAGTTCGGAGATTATCTCGTGCGGATCACCGCACCTGCTGATCACATCGTTGCAGCTACCGGTGAATTGCAAAACCCTAACGAAGTCCTCAGCGATGTGCAACGCGAGCGGCTCGAGCAGGCCCGCACAGCCGACCGTCCGGTGCTTATCGTCACGCCCGAAGAGGCCAAGGAAAACGAAAAGGAAAAGACAGATCAGCTCAAGACGTGGATCTTCCGGGCCGAGGCTGTTCGCGATTTTGCGTTTGCGACCAGCAGAAAATTCATTTGGGATGCGCAAGGCCACCGCGTCAACGACAATTCCGTGATGGCCATGAGTTACTATCCCAACGAAGGCAATCCGTTATGGAGCAAGTATTCCACGCACGCGATTATCCATACGCTCAATGTCTATAGCCGCTACACCTTCGATTACCCCTATCCGGTCGCCATCAGTGTCAACGGCCCGGTCGGTGGTATGGAATACCCGATGATTTGCTTCAACGGCCCACGTCCAAAAGAAGATGGGACTTACTCGGCATCGACCAAGTACGATTTGATCACCGTGATCATTCACGAGGTAGGGCACAACTACTTCCCCATGATTGTCAATAGCGACGAACGCCAGTGGTCTTGGATGGACGAGGGGCTTAATACATTTCTGCAGTACTTGGCCGAACAGGAATGGGAACAAGATTACCCTTCGCAACGCGGCGAGCCCGAGCTTATCGTTCCCTATATGCAGAGCACCAATCAGGTGCCGATCATGACCAACAGCGATTCGATCATGCAATTCGGCCCGAACGCTTATAGCAAACCGGCCACGGCGCTGAACATCCTGCGGGAAACGATCCTGGGACGCGAGCTATTCGATTTTGCTTTCAAGGAGTATGCAAGGCGGTGGAAGTTCAAGCGACCGATGCCTGCCGATTTCTTCAGGACCATGGAAGATGCGACAGCTCGCGACTTGGATTGGTTCTGGCGAGGTTGGTTCTACACCACCGACCATGTCGATATCGCTCTAGAGAAGATCGACGTTTATATGGTGGATCGGAGAACGCCCGATGAAATCGCCCAGGATGAAAAAGCCAAACGAGAAGCTCAGTTACCGACGCTTTCGAAAAGCAGGAATAAGGAGCTACCCAAGCGAGCCGATCAGTTCCCAGAGCTCAAGGATTTCTACAACGAATACGATCCTCGAGCGGTAACCGATCAACAGCGTGCGGCTTATCAAAAAGCCCTTGAACAACTCAATGAACACGAAAAGGAACTCCTGGCCAATACCGATCGATTCTATCGCCTTCAGTTTAAAAACGTCGGTGGGTTGGTCATGCCGGTGATCGTCTTGCTGACGCTCGAAGACGGATCGACCAAAGAGGTCCGCTTGCCCGCAGAGGTCTGGAGAGTCGATGCAAATCTTTGCGATACGTTGGTCGTCACGGAGCAACCGATTGTCAAGTTTGAGCTTGATCCATACCGCGAGACGGCAGATATCAACCGCGACAACAATCATTTTCCCCCTGCGATCGAACCAACGAGGTTCCAACTCTTCAAATCGCAGCGTCGGGGTTCGGAAGACAATCCGATGGCTCAGGCCAAGCGGGCCAAGGAGGCTCAAGAATCGCAAGAGAAAAAACAAGAAGGATCTCAGGCAAAACCGTCCGAGGAGAAAAACTCCCAGCCGGAATCCTCTGGAGATTCAATAACGCCTAAGAAGAAGGACAAGAAGAACAGGAAACGTAAGCAAGCGATCCCTGGAGCATGAGCATTTACCGTAATGATTCCCTGCTTGCATGGATGATCCTTGCTCTTGGTATTTTGGCCAGCGGTGAAACGATTGCGAGTCATCCGTTCCATGTGTGCGTTGGACAAATGCAATACAACTCGCAGACATCGCGATGGGAGGTATCGCTGAGGGTTCACCCCAGAGATCTAGAGTTGGCGCTGACGGATCTTCACCGCAAGAGTATTAGCCGAGAAGACAAGGACTTCCCAAAGCATGCGATCGATTACTTGGAGAATCAATTCCTGCTGATGCACTATCGAGATTCGCAGGATTTGAAAGTGATCGATAAGCAAATTTCGGATCTTGCATCTGCCCGATCGCTCGAGGCCAAAGGGCAAGCGATATCGAGTCGGTCTCGGCTCGAATGGATAGGGATGGAAAATGAGCGAGGTTGGCTCTGGATCCACTTGGAATTGATCCCTCCAGAGTCCGATTCGACCCAAGGGCAATTGTACTTGGTGCATCGGATTTTTCTTGATCGAATCGAGGCTCAGGAGAACTCGGTAGCGATTCTCTACACGCGTACCCAGCGCAGCTCACTGCAGTTCAAGAAAGGGCAGTCGGTAAAACCTTTTGGCCAAACCGAAAAAGCTCAAGACAAGTAAGGCTTCAAGGGTTAGACCATGGGCGTTAGCGTTTATGAGCGTTTGTCAGCGTTCATGAGCGGTTGGAAAATCAGCCAGCAAGCACCGTATCGGTGTGCTCGTATCCGGGTGCACAACAGCACAGAAACACCAGATCCTTTGATCCGTCATTGCGGATCCGATGCCACTTGCCCGGCCCAATCGCGATCGCATCGCCTGGCCCTATTTCCCTAAGCTCTCCGTCGATCTCCATTTTCCCGGTGCCGCTGAGAATGTAATAGATCTCCTCGGTCTTGGGGTGATGATGAAGCTCGGTCACCACACCCACGGGCACCGTGGCCTCAGCCAAACTCTGGTTTCGGATCGATGAGTTGCGATGGGCCAAAAGCTCCCGGATGATCGATCCGTCCTTGGTTACAAAAGGCTCGCAACGATCCCGATTGATCACATCCATTTTCCACGACCCCTTGTCCTGATTACTCGCTGATTACTCACTGATGACTCACCGCTGACCCTGGCGATGATCGTATTTTAAGGTTCCTGAAGTCTTTGAGTACTGGGTATGGAAGCCTTTGCTCGTACTCGATCCGAAGCTTTTCGAGTAGAATCACTGAGTTCCATCTTGCTCCCGTGATCCCTGATCCGACGCTTCGATCTTTCCTCCTTGCTCCGCTCCCCTATGCCTCGTACCCGTGTCTTGTTCTGCTCGTCGACCATGGAAGGTGGTGGCAGCGAACGCCAATTGCTCTACCTGCTCAAAGGCTTGGACCGAACTGTCTTCGAACCTTCGCTGTACTTGCTGCGGGCCACCGGACAACTCCTCGAACAAATTCCGTCGGATTGCCCTGTAAGCGATTTTTGGACCGGCCGGACTCGCCCAAAACTCAACTGGCCCGGAAGGATCTACAAACAGCAAGTTCAACATCTTGCCCAACACATCCGTAACCATGGAATACAAGTCGTCTACGATCGACTCTTCCACATGACCATGATCAGTGGACCAGCATGCTTGCAAAGTCGCTGCGCTAGAGTCTCGACGATCGTATCGCCTCCCCAATTCGACGTCCAGCGGACCGAAAACCGCTGGCGCTGGATCAAACGCCGTTGCTTGGCAAAAGCTTACGCCTCAAGCCAAGCGTTGCTGAGTGTTTCCCAAGGGACCGCACTTGCAAGTGCCAAGTACTATCGGATCCCCGGCCAACGATTCGAGGTCGTCATGAGCCCGATCGATACCAAAACGATCGAGGCCAAGTCCATGAGCGCCATCGAATTCCCGGGTTGGTCCAACTCGGTGAAAAACATTGTCGCAGTCGGCAGACTCGGCGCTGAGAAAGGACACGCCGATTTGATCGAAGCCTTTGCCTTGCTGGTTCAAAAACGGGGCAAACAATTCCACTTGCACATCGCTGGCGAAGGGTCATTGCGCGAGAACCTCGAAGGCTTAATTGCCAAGCTGAATGTCAGCGACTGCGCATTTCTCCATGGCTATGTCGCGAACCCTTATCCGCTCCTCAAACATGCAGACCTGATGGTGCTACCATCGCGTTACGAAGGGCTCCCCAACGTGATGCTCGAAGCGATGCTCTGCGGATGCCCGGTCTTGGCGACCAACACCGAGCAAGGTGCCGGTGAATACTTGCGCCAATACCCACTGGGCGATTTAGTTCCAATCGGCAACATCCCACTGATGCTCGAACGCATGGAGAATTGCTTTGACCAGCCAGCCAAATGGAAGACCCGCGCCCAGGTGGCTTATCATCACGTTCGCCAGCATCACGACCTTGACCGATGGATACAAAGGGTCTCTGAAATCCTCTTGCGCGTGTCAGGAACTCCAGTACCTGGAAACCCAGTACCATGACCAATAAAACGCACATGACCAACCAACACTTGGCCAGTCTCTTTGAAGAGATAGCGGACCTCTTGGAACTCTCCGGCGAGAACGCGTTTCGTATCCGAGCCTATCGCAGCGGAGCATCCGCCATCGAAGGGCTAAGCCAACCGGTCGGCGAACTGATCGCACAAGGTTTCGATCTTACGACGGTCGATGGCATCGGATCGACTCTGGCTGAGAAGTCGAAAGTCGCCATCGAGACCGGATCGATTCCTGCGTTAGAAAAGTTGCGTGCAGAAGTTCCCACAACGCTCAGGGATGTGATGCGTGTCCCGGGGCTTGGAGCCAAGAAAGCGATGAAACTCCACCAAGAGCTCGGCGTGATGGACTTGATGTCCCTCAAGCAAGTTTGCTTGGATGGAAAAGTCGCCGGATTGAAAGGCTTTGGAGAAAAAACGCAGCAAAGCATCTTGCAAAACATCGACATTGTCGCCAAAGCTGCCGAGCGACTGCGGCTCGATGATGCCGATCGGCTTGCCGAGCGTTTGCGATCGCATTTTTCAAGCTGCAAAGCGATCCAAAGATTGGATTTTGCTGGAAGTTACCGAAGGGGCAAAGAGACCGTCGGAGATCTGGACATTTTGGTCGTCAGCCAGTCACCCGAAAAGGTGATGGATCGTTTCGGGGAATTTCCCGATATCTCGGAGATCCTTGCGCGAGGCGATACCAAGATGAGTGTACGGATGACGGGAGCCTTTCAAGTCGACTTGCGCGTCGTCGAGGAGGCATGTTGGGGTGCGGCTCTGCAATACTTCACCGGCAGCAAAGAGCACAACGTGCATGTTCGTTCGATTGCCAAGTCGTTGGGGTTGAAAGTCAGCGAGTACGGGGTGTTTCGTGAAGGGGAAGATCAAAAACCCATCGCCGGCAGCGACGAAGCCAGTTTGTACGAGGCGATCGGATTGCCGTGGATCCCTCCAGAGCTTCGCGAGAATCGATTCGAGTTTCAAAAGGATCTCGCAGGAAGGCTTAAGGATCTTATCGAGCTTACGGATATCCGAGGCGATCTCCATATGCACACGGTCTATACCGATGGTGCCGACACGATCGAAGCGATGGCACAAGCGGCCATCGATAGGGGTCTGGAGTACATCGCCATCACCGACCATTCCAAGCGGGTCAGTGTAGCTCGGGGGCTCGATGACCAGCGACTGCTCGAGCAGTGGGCTAGTATCGATCGAATCGGTCCAAAGTTTCAGGATCGCTTGCAGTTGCTCAAAGGGGTCGAGTGCGACATCCTCGAAGACGGCTCACTCGATTTGAGCGATGAGACTTTGGCGCAGGCCGACTGGGTGACAGCCAGTGTGCATTTTGGATTCAAGCAATCCAGGGAAGAGATCACTGATCGGATCCTCGGTGCGATCGCGCATCGGAGTGTCCATTCGATTTCGCATCCTTCCGGAAGGCTCATCTCGCGCAGGCCCGCTTATGACTATGACTTGACGGCTGTGATCCAAGCGGCTGCAGAGCACGGCAAATGTTTAGAGATCAATGCGAATCCCCAGAGGCTTGATTTGAACGACTTGCAAGCTGCCGCAGCGGCCGCAGCCGGGGTGATGATCGTCATCAACACCGATGCCCATGCGGTTGGCAATCTCGAGCTCATGAAGTATGGCGTCGGTGTGGCTCGCCGCGCTGGGATCATCAAAAAGCAGGTGCTCAATACCAAGACGACCAAGCAGATGCTCGCTTGGCTCAAGAAGCACAAGGTGTAGTTGGAATTAAAAATGGAGTGCGCAGATGCGTGGCGATAGACTCAGTTTGACTTTGGCAATACTCAGTGTGATTGTTTTCGGGGCTTGGCTCTCGGCAGCTTGGCAGCAACCACCCGAGGGCAAGATCGATCCGTCGGATCCTTTATTCAAGTCGATCAAGGAGCGTATGGGTCAGCTACCTCGATTGGACAGCGATAGTCAGGACGATACGAGTTCGAAAGAGTCGCTCAAGAAGTCCAAGGGGTCATCGGGCAAGCATCGTGCGGCAGAGTTGATGCTCAAATCCGCGAGGCTCTTGGAGTCGCACAGTGAAGAAACGAAGGGTGAAGAGTCGAAGGGTGAAGATTCGCAAAAGTTGCTCAAGATTGCCAAGGAGTTGCGAAAGCAGGTGGTCGTTGTTCTGGGATCGGACTGATCAGTCCGATCGATCGCCGAGAAACAGCGAGTGGAAGGCGAGCATGATGGCACCGGCGACAAGGAGGCTGTCGGCGATGTTGAAGTTTGGCCAGGTGTATTGGCCGTAGCGGCATAGGATCCAATCTCGCACGCCGCCGGCAAGCGAGCCTGGAAGGCGGTGGAGGTTCAATCGATCGTAAAGGTTACCCAGGATGCCCCCGGTGACGAGTCCCAGAGTGACCGTCAGCCACAGCGATTGGCAAGCTTTGTAGACAAACAACCAGACCAGCAGTCCGATGATGGCGGTGATCGAGACGGCGGCAAAGAGCCAACCGTAACCTTGTCCGAGTCCGAACACGGCACCTTGGTTGACCGCCGTTTCGATGCCGAAATAGTTTTCGATCCACCAGGAGGGAGGCTGTTGGCCTGGGAGCCCTTTCCAGGCGAATACTTTTTCTTTGGTCAGCAGATCGACGGCCGTACCAAGGACAGCAAGGGTGGTAAAGACAAGTGCGCGGCGAAGGATCATTCGGTAGATCGATGAAGTGTGGTTACCAGCGGGTTTCCATTTGGTCGACGATATGATTGGCGAGTCGTTCGGCGTTGCGTTGGAAAGACGTTGCGATCGACTGTCCGGCTTCGGGAACAAACTTGGTGCGTTCAGCGAAGTAGTGCGTGATTTCGCCTGGGGGCAGGAATCGCGTCGAGATCAAGTTCATGCCACGTCGATCGGTCCAATTGAGTTCGACGGCAACGACGTTTTCGAGCAAGCGAGGTTCATCGGTATTGGTTTCGGCGATGACGCGTTTGGTGTCGTTGGTAAGTCGTATCGAGAGGATCGAATCGGCGACGGCATTGTCGGCGAGTTTGTAGGGTGTTCGGCGTTCGATTTCTTTTTGGACCGCTTCGGTCAGGAGCACACCCAGCTCAGGTCGGAATGAATCGCTGCGGACGACCGGTACATTGATTGTCCGCACGTCGGTGCGATAGACGTTGCGCGTGCCGATGCGGTATCCGAAGCAACCGCTGAGCAGAATCAGCACGATGGGAACCCAAGAGAGCAAAGTGCGAGTGGCCATGGCGTTTATTGTTTGGCTGGCTCGATGTTGCCTACGGTTCGAACTTGGGAATCCCCACCGAGTGGATCGAGTGGGTTGGTCGAAGGCTTGTTGCGAGGGCGGCTGATGACGGCTTGTCGCTGCTCGATTTCTTGCTGGGTTGGTTTCAAAAGGGGAGTGACTTTATCGCGTGTTGGGAAGGCGTAGGTCATCCAATGCAGATAGGGGGTTGGAACGCTTGGCTTGCCCTCGGCTTTATCGATGATCTGTTGGGCTTTATCTGCAAACGGGGTATCTGGATAGTTGTCCAGGATTCGATCGCAGTAGACGATGGCCGCAGCGTATTCCTGTTTGTTGTTTCTATAAGTGGCTTCGTCGTAGAGGCGTTCGGCTTGACGGTATTTGACTTCAGCGAGCATTTCGGCGATAGGTTCTTTGCGTTCGCTGGCTTGTTTGGAGAACTGGCGAACCATTTGCTTGAGCAACTTGTCGGCCTGTTCGAGAGGTTCGGCGGAGTACTGGGGGCCTTGATAGGCAAGCAGTGCGGATTTGGCACCTAGGAAGTGGGCGTCGAATTGGTGGGGGCTATCGGTGTAGACGCTGATGAGATCTCGATAGCGATCGAGGGCTTCGTTCCAATTCTCCCGTTTGAATTCGGTGTTCGCGATATCCATGGTGACATCGTCAGCGAGACGTCCTGTGGGGCTATCGAGGAGCATTTTTTCCAGGACGCGTTTGCCGTGGTTTTCGGTATCGTTCAAGGGTCGTTTTTTGTCGGTCAAGTTGATGTTGTAGAACTTATCGGGGAACTGCAACCAGTAGTTACCGATTTCCATACGGCGTTGGTCGACGCGATCTTGGTAGCGAGTTCGGGGATACTCTTTGATGAGTTTGACGTAGTAGTCTTCGGCCTTGGGATAGTCTTCGGCGAAGAAATAGGATTCGGCGGTCATGAAGTAGGCGTCTTGCTCGAGGGAGCTGCTGGCCCAGTGTTTACCGGCTTGGTTGTATTTCTTAGCGGCTTGGCGGAAGAGTTCCTTGCGATCAGTATCTTGCGAGCTGACGGCAGCTTGGTAGAGCTCGTTGGCTTCTTTTAGGGTGGTTCTAGCAAGATCTTTGTCGACTGTGCGTTCGCCCAGACCGGGGATCTTTTGGAATATTTTTGGGACATCCGAATTCATCATTTTATCGGCTCGGGAGCCTTCGGGTCGGATCCAGTTGCCTTCTTTATCCTCGTAGCCTTCGATGGCATTTTTCGCGCGGGAGTATTCGTCATCTTTCCAAGGTTTAAAGAGACTGCAACCCGAGAGGCTCAGGACAAGCACAGCGCTAAGGGCCCAGGTGCCGAGCGTTAGCGTTTGAGATCTTCGAGGTAGTCGAGCATTCTCAAGCGTCGTTCCGAGAGGCAGATGATGATCTGTTCCATAACGAGCCTCAGTTCGGCTCGAACGGGTGCGGGTATGACTGGGGGCGGTGTTTGCTCGGCAATCATATTTGCTGGATTGGAATCGCTGATTTGAGTCGATCGCGATTCGAGAGTCTGAAGCGTTTGTGGTCGGATGCGCAGGTAGCTCCGATGCATGGGGGTGCAGTTGGTGCACAGCACACCACCGGCCTGGGGGCTGAAGGCTATCGATTGTCGATCGGTTTCGATCTCTTCGCCGCATGCAACACACCATCTCCAACTGGGCGTATGCCCTAGGCGTTGGATTGTTTGAAGTTCAAAGTCCAGGATCGTCCAAGCGGGATTTGCTTGTCGATCGAGCTCATTGAGGGCATGGCACAACGAATCGAGCAATCCGGGGATCGGCTCGTGGTTTTCCGTGAGTGCATTGACCAATTCGCTCGCATAGTATCCGCAGTACAGGGGGAGCAGTCCGACTTGCGCTGAGCGAAACCGCCGGAGCAGTTTGGCTTCTGTGAGCAAGTCGAGCGATTCGCCCGATTTCTTGAGGAACACTACGGAGGACAGCGACAGAAGGTCAAGAGCAGATTCGAAGGGGCTTTTGAGTCGTCGGGCACCTTTGGCGATGGCCGAGATTTTTCCAAAGTCTTTGGTAAAGAGGGTGACGACCAGACTCGTTTCGCTCCATTCAACCGTTTTTAGGACGATCGCATCGGTTTTTTCCAGAGACATGGTCGAAGGCTAGCTTTTGACGCTTGGTGGACGTTATTGGGGGAAGCATTTCTCGGTACAGCAGGATAGCGAGAAAACGGTGCAATTCAGGCCGTTATGGATGCCAAGGGACAAAAATTTTTTTGGGTTTTTTCTGAAACTGGATTTGGCTGTGACCAGAGGTGTCACACCCCTGGGCGATTCTTATAGGCAGTTGTTGACGTCGCTTGTAAGCGTTAGCATGATTGACCCGTTTGGAAACAAGGAAGCAGTGGTGAGACATCCACTGGAACAAAAGGAGAATAGCCGTGGCTGGATCAACAGGAAAAGGTTCTGGTACCAAGAAGAAGCAAGACAAGGCACCGGCCGAGCCGGTGACCGGTTTGGAGAGCATCCTCAAGAAGGAGCCAGCTCTGAAAACCACTTTGCAACAAATCGAAAAGCAGTTCGGAGAAGGGTCGATCATGCCTTTGGGCGGCGAGACCCAATTGAAGATCGAAGGGATCAGTACCGGATCGCTCTCGCTTGACTTGGCCTTGGGCGGCATCGGATTACCACGAGGTCGGATCATCGAGGTCTTTGGTCCGGAGTCTAGCGGTAAAACAACGATTGCGTTGCACGTTTGTGCCCAGGCTCAAAAGGCCGGTGGTATCGCTGCGATCATCGATGCTGAGCATGCCTTTGACCCAAGCTGGGGTAAGAAGCTAGGGGTCGAGCTCGACACGTTGCTTGTGAGTCAACCAAGCAGTGGAGAAGAAGCCATGCAGATCACCGAGATGCTCGTCAAGAGCAATGCGGTCGATGTCGTTGTGATCGACTCGGTAGCAGCCTTGGTGCCCCGTCAAGAACTCGAAGGCGAGATCGGGGATTCGCACGTTGGACTCCAAGCTCGATTGATGAGCCAATCGATGCGTAAGCTCACCGGTGCGATCGCTCGGAGCAAGACGTCGGTGATCTTCATCAACCAGATCCGAGAGAAGATCGGTGGCATGAGTTACGGAAGCCCCGAAACGACCCCCGGTGGTCGTGCGTTGAAGTTCTACGCTTCGGTTCGCGTGGACGTTCGGCGTATCGGCCAGCTCAAAGATGGCGAAGAGGTCGTTGGTCAGCGGGTCAAGACCAAGATCGTCAAGAACAAAGTCGCTCCTCCATTTAGAGTCGCTGAATTCGACATGATGCACACCAACGGCATCAGCTACGAAGGGGACTTGATCGATCTGGGTATCGCGCACAAGATCCTCTCCAAGAGTGGAGCTTGGTTCAAGTACGGTGAGACTTACATTGGCCAAGGCAAGGAAAAGGCAAGGAACTATCTGGCTGAGAACAAGGAGGTGGCCAAGGAGATTCGCCACGCGATTGAGGCAGCCGGTGGATACTCCGGGCCGGAAGGTCCAAGCACTGCCGAAGAAGCTCAAGAGGATGTCGAAGCAGATTCCTAATCCTCGGCAGGTTGTATGAAGCGATCGGGTCAACTATAAATGAGTTCAAAGGAGTGCGGCATGCAAATGCTGCACTCCTTTTGTTTAGCCCTCTTCGAACGATCCTTCCTTTAAAACCTACCTCTCCTCAAGCATCGTTTGGAGCCAGCGCCGAGCGAACTGCTTGAGTCTTTGTGAAATCCCATGACCGATCACACTCCTGAAGGTGTCTTTGTCGCCTGCGATCACTCGGCCAAAGACCGAGCCTTCGAATGGTTCGAACGTTTAGGAATCGAAGCCTGGGTCACGTCGAACTCTTGTGAGCATGCCGGGCTTAGGGGTTACCGGTTTTCGCTAAGTGCACAGGCGTTTGCTCATTGGACGCCTAGTTACAACACCTTGATGCTCTCGGAGCGGCTTTGTAGTCATTTCAAAAGGCCTGCATCGGAGTTGATCGACCAAGAGACACTTCTTGCGATGCTCGCCTCCCCTTTGTGTTTCGCTTATCCAAGCCTTGAGGAGTTTGAGTCCTCGGCTAGGATTCGGGTGAATATCGCGCAGGCGGCAAGCAAGACGTTTTTGTCGTTTGATGCTTATGGAGCAGAGCGGCCCGAGGAGTACTGGGTCTATGATGAGGATCGAGGGTTCTTGATCCAACCCGAGCGATCGTTGATCGACGCATTGAGGCTCGCTACGCAGCCCGGGGAAACTGGAGTTGTTTACTCGTTTTCATGTTATCGTGCTACCGAATACGTCGTGGCCTTGGGGGTGGCTCAAGAGGCAATGAGGGTCAATCCTCGATTGTATCGGCAGCTTCAGGCCCAGGCTCAGCGCCGTGCGATTCGTTCCAGAGAGTTTCATGATGTGTTCATGAAAGAGTACGGCTCGCGCGAGCGTCCATTGCCCGAGAGTTATTACGTACCTGGGGATCGAGTGTGGTTTAAGAATCCCGATCCGGCCTCTGCCGAGGCGTTGGGCTTTGAGGGTTCATGGCTCTTTTATATGGGGGCTGGGGTTTTTTCGGATTTCTGGAAACGCAACAAGACCTTTACGTTAGATCTGAAGTGTTTGGAGATTTACCATTGGCGTCACTCGGCATATCAAGATTCCGAGGGGGTTTGGCGGATGGATGAACTGCGGGTTCAAGAGCACATGCGCAAGACCGAGGCAGATCCGATCGAGCATCAGAGGATTTTAGATGCGATGCGAAAGATACAGGATGGTCCGGGAATTTACGCCGACGGTGGGATCGTCGATGCAACGCGTGAGTACACGCGTTGGGTGCGTCCGGAGAGTTGCGACATCGATCTGAGGGACGCGCAAGACATTACTTGAGCGATCTGTCGGCCGTTAGTCTTTCGAATCGCTGAAGCAAAACAGGTGCTTTTCGCCTCGAACCAAGAGATCTGAGCCGACCAAAGCGGGGGTTGCATCGACTCCTTCACCGACGTTGTTGTTGGCCAGTACTTTCAGTTCGGCAGAATCCTCGATAACGGTGATTGTTCCACCTCGATCGGTCAAATAGATTTTTCCGTTGGCCGCGACGGGGGAAGCGTAGGTTCGAGCCACTCCCGGGACTCGGCTTGCCGAGTAAAGGGTCTTGCCTGTCTTAGCCTCGACGCAAGTCAGCAGACCGGTTTTTTCTTTGTAGTAGTACAAACGTCCGTTGGTAAGTAGGGGAGAGGCCACATCTGGGGTGTCGCGGTTTTGAGACCACAGCAGATGTTTGGTCGACTCGAGTTTGCCTCGACCGCTTAGGTCGAACGCACCGATGTAGGAACCTCGGAAGCCGCTGGCGACATAGGCTACACCGTCTTGGGCAACGGCCGAGGCGCAGGGCCGTTGAGTTTGGCCTGAGCATTGCCAGAGTTCTTTACCCGTCGCAAGGTCGTATCCTCGAGCGGCGGTTTGTCCGTTCATGATGATTTGAGCATTGCCTTGAGGGTCGCTGGCGATCAGGGGTGTTGCCCAGCAGGTCGGTTCGTCACGCTTGGTTTGCCAAACGATATCTCCGGTCTTTTTATTCAGTGCATAGAGCATCGATTGGCCTTCGTGATCCCATGGGACGATCAGCAGATCACCTGCGATCGTCGGCGAACTACCTTCGCCGAAACCGTTTCGGATTTGCATATCACCCAAGTCTTTGGACCAAACTTGTTTGCCATCGAGGCTGTAGGCAAAGAGGCCTCGGGAACCGAAAAAAGCATAGAGCATGTCGCCATCGGTACAGGGGCTAGCCGAGGCGTAGCCATTGGTCTCATGGGTCCCTTCGTGCGGTTTTGCCGTAACGGCTTTTTGATCCCAGAGTGTTTTGCCGGTTTGTCGATCGAGGCAGTATACGTGAAACTCGAACTCATTTCGGTTTTGAGTTGCTACGGCGCTGGTGATAAAAACCTTTTGATCCCAGACCGCAGGAGAGCCGGATCCTTGGCCAGCGATGGGAACTTTCCATCGGAGTGCTTTGTCCGGTCCAAATTCCTTGGGTGGTTTTGCAGTGTCGGACTTTCCGCTGCCGCTGGGGCCTCGCCAGTGCCCCCACTGGGCTGCGGCCGTGTTGGTCGAGGTCTTTTGTTGGGCGAATGATGGGGCGGTTTCTTTGGCAGTTTCTTGGGCTCGGCTCTCGGTTGCCAAAGCCAGCAAGCTGACGGCCAAGGCTGGCAGGAAAAACGGACAGGAAGGGTACTTTGACATATTTTGACGGGGGTTGGGGTAGTTCAATGGGGTAGGTTTAATCTTAGAAGTGCAGCTTTTGGCTACGATCAGTTTAACGGAAAAACGCCCTGCAAGTTCCGAATTGGTCGCAATCCTTGGGAATTGGTCTTTGTCAAGGCTTCCTGTGGGGCTTAAGCTTTAGGGAAACAGAACGTAAAGGCAGCCTTGGATTTCTGGGCGAAGGATGACCATCAACCAAACTTTAAATCAATCGATTGGCGAGCAGATGCGGGCCGAGGAGTTGAGCCTGCGCTCGACGGTTCCTCCGTCGCAGGTTCCCGGTTACCGGATGGAGAGATTGTTAGGTCAGGGGGCTTATGGGCAGGTCTGGATTGCGACGAACCTCAATACGGGGCGAACCGTGGCGATCAAGTTCTATTTGCATCGGGCTGGGGTCAACTGGTCGCTTCTGACGCGTGAGGTCAGGAACTTGGTTTCGATGTCGGGCAATCGCGCGATTGTTCAGGTATTGGAGGTGGGATGGGACTCCGAGCCTCCTTATTACGTCATGGAGTATCTAGAGAATGGGTCGCTTGATGATTTGATTCGCAATCGAGGTGCGATCGCCGTTCCCAAGGCGGTCGAGCTTTTTACGGGGATTGCCATGGGTTTGAACCATTCGCATGGCAAGGGGGTTTTGCATTGCGATTTAAAACCTGCGAATGTTCTACTCGACCAAGACATGCAGCCGAGGATAGCCGACTTTGGACAAAGCCGGCTATCGAATGAGCAGACCCCTTCTTTGGGCACACTTTTTTTCATGGCACCTGAGCAAGCCGATCTCAATGCGGTGCCCGATGCACGTTGGGATGTCTATGCGCTCGGGGCGATCCTGTATTCGATGGTCGTCGGCACGCCTCCTTATCGCACCCCTGAGACCGTATCGACGTTGGACACAGCAAGCAGTCTTTCGGAGCGGCTCAAGAGGTATCGCGATACGATCCTCAAGAGTCCTTATCCACGAGGCCACTACAAGGCCTCTGGGATCGATCGCGGTCTGTGTTCGATCATCGATCGTTGCATTGCCAAGAAGCCAGAGGATCGATTCGAGAACGTTCAGCAGGTTTTAGCAGCTCTTGAGCGCCGCAACATCAGTCGTCTGCGGACACCGCTGCTGGTGCTTGGAATACTCGGCCCGCTGTTGCTTGCAACGATCATGGGGCTCTCTTTTTGGCGGGCTGTGTCGGTGGCCGAAGCGGATCTGTCGAACGATCTGCGGGAGGGTGCTCTGCAGAGCAATTACTTTGCTGCTCGATCTGCTGCCGGGACGGATCTGTTGCAATCGTTGGCCACCGAGCAAGATCCACCGCCAGAGAGTCAAGCGACCCTGATCGACCTGCCGGCCCGCAATGAGCTCGAAGCGCTGCTGGCCAAGAGACTCGAGTGGATACGTTTAAGAGGTGGAGCGGCCAAATCCACCAAGTTCGATAGTTTGTTTGTCACGGATCGATATGGCACGATGATCGCAGCGGCGTTTGCCAACGAGCCCTCGAGCGCTCCGATCGGCGAGAACTTTGCCTACCGAAGTTACTTTTCAGGTCAGTCGCGGGATCTGAGTCCGACGACCCCCCGTCGCAATATCCAGCGGACATCTGCTTCGCACCTGAGTGTGCCTTTCAAATCGACGACCACCAATCGATGGAAGATCGCCGTCTCGACTCCGATTTCGGTCAAGCGTAAGCCACTTGATGGGAAAGGGCCCGAGCGAGTCTGTGAAGGTCTGTTGGTATTGACGATCAACATCGGCGATCTGCAGTTGCTCGCCACGGAAAACCGACGCACAGAGAATCAAAACACAGAGAATCAAAGCACAGAGAACCCGCAACTCGAGGAATCCAATCTCGAGCCGCAAGCTTCCAACGATGAGAGCAAGCAAAGGGAGTTTTCTGGTTTTGCCGTTTTGGTCGACGGACATGAAGGAGAGCGCGAAGGGACGATTTTGCAACATCCTTTCTTTGCGACATGGAATGGTTCTACGGATTCAAAGTCCGCCGATGGATCCGAGCTGAAGTTTCAGATCGATGAAGCGATGCTCAAAAAACTCAAAGAAGACGGAACGTATCGATACATCGATCCGGTGTCGAAACATCCTGCAGGGCAGGCTTACAAGGGCCAGTGGATCGCGGCGATGGAGAAAGTCGAGATCGCTCGGAAGGGTTCCGATGAGCTCGAGCGTCGGCAATCGACATCGCTTCTTTTGTTGGTCCAAGTCCCGGCCGATTCGATCACGGTGCCCATTGGGCAAATGGGTCAAAAGCTCGCAAAGCTTTTTCTCTATGCGGTC
>JAJTFC010000024.1 GCA_021298315.1 Planctomycetaceae bacterium | reverse complement strand
CTCTGCTGTCCCACCCCCTTTTCTCCCGGCTCTGGAATTAACGTTCATCAGCGTTTATCAGCGGTCAAAAAGCGGTTAGCACTCTGCTGTCCCACCCCCTTTTCTCCCAGCCCTGGAATCAGCGTTCATCAGCGTTTATCAGCGGTCAAAAGCGGTTAGCACTCTGCTGTCCCATTCCCTTTTCTCCCGGCCCTGGAATCAGCGTTCATCAGCGTTTATCAGCGGTCCAAAAAAGGGTTTTTCGAAAACAACTCGATCCGAAATTCGCGGTTTATTGGCCTCGGGATTGCTCTCGACATTTGCTGACCAAATCGGTTATCTAAGTGATAACAACTGGGAGCTAGAGAGCTAGCAAACAGATCCTTTTCTCAATGGGAACCGTTCCATGAATCGAGTCGAAAGCTTCCTCATCGGTTTGGCATCTGGGGTGGCGATGCTTTATTTGGTGATGCACTTTACGATAGTCCGAGCCAATGACGGCTTTCACTGGATTCCTAAAGTCAGCGCCAAGCTTGATCTGCCTTACGAGGATGTTCGGGATTTTAAAGCGGAGCACTGGCAACGACGTCCTGCATTATCGATTTCGATCCTCAAAGCCAAAAAAGGCTATCTGATCGACGAGCGAACGAATCGTCAAATCCAGCAAACGACAAGCATGATGATCAATCAAGCACGAGTGGGGAACGTGCAGCAAGCAATTCGAATGCCTCAAGCCCCCAGTTCGCTCATCGCCGGATCGGCAACATCGAATCGCTAAGCTGATCAGCCTTCAGTGACTCGCAGTTTGTAGCACTCAGAGTCAACGCTTTGCAAAGCTCGGATTGCCTCATGGGCTCTGCTTGCTTCTGACTCGCTGCATTCGTGAGTCATGATAATCAACGGCACCTTGTTCGGCTCGCTCGATTCGGTCGGCTCATGCTGAATGATCGACGAGATCGAGATCCGGTGACTTCCTAGGATTCCTGTTATTTGAGAGAGAACGCCAGGTTCATCGGCAACCAGGTACCGCATGTAGTAACGTCCGATCGTTTTCCAATAAGGGATCATTTCGATTTCGCATTGCCGATCGGACCATAGTTGCAGTCTTCGGAAAGTGATGTCGGTGCGACCTGCTGCCGTATCGATCATATCGGCGACAACAGCAGAAGCCGTGGGCATCTGACCTGCACCCTGTCCATGAAAAAACATGTCACCCACCGCATCGCCAACGACTGTAATGGCATTGTAAGGTCCACGGACTTCGGCAAGCGGCCGTCCGTTGCGAATCAAGGTCGGTGAGACGTGGAGTTCAAGGTTATCATCGATGAGCTGAGCGGTTGCGAGCAATCGGATACGGTAACCAAGCTTTTCTGCATATCGAATATCTTCGATTGTGAAGGACTCGAGCCCCTGACGATAGATCTCCTTCCAATCGATCCGAACACCGAAGGCCAAGTGAGCCAGAATTGCAAGTTTTTGAGTCGTATCGCTTCCGTTGACATCCATCGTCGGATCCGCTTCGGCGTATCCCAATCGCTGTGCGGTCGCCAAAGCTCGATCGTAATCGACCCCTCTTTCAGACATTTGCGTCAGAATAAAGTTGCTTGTTCCGTTAAGGATACCTCGAAGAGATATGATTTGATTGGCAGTGAAACATTGGGTGATGTTGGCGATAATAGGTATTCCGCCACCGACACTGGCTTCAAAGGCGATGGTTCGCCCGAGGCTTCTTGCTCGATCGAAGAGTTCGCCACCGTGCTGAGCCAAAAGAGCCTTGTTTGCAGTCACCACGTCTTTGCCCGACTCGAGCAATTGGAGCATGATCGTTCTGGCCGGCTCGATACCACCTATTAGATGGGCCACGACGCTGATTTGTTTGTTTTCTAGGATCTCTTCGAGATTGTCGGTAAGGATTCCGGAGGGGAAGTCAGCGATTCCACGATCCTTACTTAGGTCCCGCACGAGAGCCTTGGTCAGCCAAAGCACTCGTCCGGCGTGACGTGCAAGTCGATCTCCGTGATCCAAGAGCAAGCGGGCAACACCGGTGCCCACGGTTCCCATGCCGACGATGGCGACGTGGGTTTTTTCCATCTCTCGCCATCGATCCTTGTGTTCATTCAAGATATTTTAAAATCCTTCGTTTGCCCCCCAAATGGGGGTGCTGGCCAAAGTTGACACATGAACATTGTCTTTAAAAGCTCGATGAGATTATCTAAAAACATAGGATTTTGAAGGAGAAAAACGATTTTCGTGGGCGAAGAACATTGAGTGGGTAGAAAAATTCGGCAAAAAAGGAAAATCGATTCGAAACCAAACCCTGCCCAAAGTGTTTGCCTACCCTCATACGGTTCGATATAAACGGGCATTCTACCGATATTCATGGTATTATCTGTTGAATGCTGTGCCATCGCAATAAACGCTTCGCAACCGTGACTTTGGCAACATTTCGTAAACACACCAACCAATACAGCTCGCTGCATGAAGGGACTTGCTCATGCTCGGCACGATCAACGCACGTGATCTAAGCTCAGACAACTGGTTTGCAAACTTATACGATGCAGACTCCGATCGCCCATTTAGAAATAGCATTTTACTGGCCTGTGTGAGTCTTTTGGCCTTCGCTGGATTGCAGTCCTTGGGATCGCAAATTGCCTTTGGCCAAGAGATCTCTGATCAAAAAACCCAGAAGTCCGAAGGAGCCGGCCCTAAGCTGACCAAGCAGGAGCTGCAGTACTTTGAGAGCCGGATTCGACCGATTCTTGCCAATAAGTGCTACGCGTGCCATTCGGTAGATTCAGGAGAAGCTGAGGGAGGATTGAGGCTCGATTCGCGCGAGGCGATGCTTCGTGGTGGGAACAGCGGCCCGGTAATCGTTTCTAAAAATCCAGCTCAGAGTTTGCTGATCAAAGCTGTGGAGCATCAGGATCCCAACTTGAGGATGCCTCCGAAGGGTGCTGGGGATAAGCTCAGCGAGGCTGAAGTCAAGGAGTTGACCCGTTGGGTACGCATGGGTGCTCCCGATCCACGCAAGGAAGAAGAGCATCTGCTTGCAAAAGAAGAGATCAACGAATCGGCAAAATCTTGGTGGGCTTATCAACCCCTGACCAAACCATCGATTCCTCCAAACGACGAATGGGCTTGGACAAGCATTGATCGCTTCATCGCCCAGCAGCAACGAACGTCAATGATTCAGCCGGTTGCGGATGCCAAGCCTGAGTCGCTGATTCGTCGGCTCTATTTCGATTTGACTGGATTACCGCCGACGATTGAACAAGTTCGAGCCTTTACAGATCAGCTTGAACAGGGAACATCGCGTCGTGAGGCCATCGAAAAAGTGGTCGATGAGTTGCTCGATAGCGAAGCCTTTGCGGTTCATTGGGCCAGGCACTGGCTGGATGTGGCAAGGTATGCAGAGTCGTCGGGACGTGATGTCAACATACCCTACAATCAAGCCTGGCGTTACCGCGATTGGGTCATCGACGCGATGCGCAAGAACATGCCTTATGATCGATTTTTGACCCAACAAATCGCAGGCGATTTGTTGGAAACCGACAGCCCCTTGGAGAAGGCCAGCGGGATCATCGCAACGGGCTTCTTAGCACTCGGTTCTAGGAACATCAATGAAGGCAACCAGAAGTTGTTCGCTTTGGATCAAGCGGACGAGCAGATCGATTCAGTGTTCCAGGCAACCATGTCGATGACCATGGCTTGTGCAAGATGTCATGACCACAAGTTTGAGCCGATCTCTCAAAAGCAATACACGGCAGTCGCCGGCATATTCTTGTCGACAGATACCCGTTACGGGGCTTCAGGGGGGAATAACGCGAGGAACGCTTCGGAGCCGATCGAGTTGCCTACCGACTGCGATCTCCCAACCCTTGCTGCACCTTGGTCGGAAACCGAGATCCGCAAGAAGCGAGAGGAGTTGCAAAAACTTCAAAAAGAGATCGCAACGATCATCGAGGAGCTCGAGGAGAAGCGTAAGGCAGCGAAAGCAAACGGTACCTTTGATCGAAGTCGTCAGCAGCAGTTGCGTAAATTGTCCCAGCAAGCCAATGAGCTTGAGTTTCAGCTTTCAGCCCTTAACGATGACGACACCGTTAGGCCGTTGGCGATGGGGGCCGTCGATCGCCCGCTGGAATTGCCTAAGGCGGATGCAAACCGAGAAAAGATGGGCCGTTACTTAGGAGGCGTACGTCGATCCGCTTTCCCGATCATCGACAATAGCCCATTCTTTTCCAGAGGTGAGGTTGGACTCTCTGGTGAGAAAGTTCAACGATCGGTACCAGATCTATTCGGGGACGCCCGCAAGTATCGCGTTCCGAGAAATGCAAGTGGACGATTGCAGTTAGCTCAGTGGATCACCAGCGAGAGCAATCCATTAACGGCCAGGGTAGCGGTCAATCGATTCTGGCATTGGATGATGGGCCAAGGGATCGTTGACAGCGTCGATAATTTTGGGACCACTGGCGGCAAACCATCTCACCCGGAGTTGCTTGATCAACTGGCAGGCGAATTCATCGCAGAGGGGTGGGACGTTAAGAGTCTCCTGCGAAAGATCGCATTGAGTCGAACTTATCAGCTATCGAGTGTTGAAACAAATCCTGCTGCTTTCGCGGCCGATCCTGAGAACAAGTTGCTTTGGAGAGGAAAGAGTCGAAGGTTGCAAGCCGAGGAAATTCGCGATGCGATGCTTAGCCTATCGGAAAAGCTCGATCTGGCGCCGGTACTCGGAACAGCAATGGCCAAGAAGAATCTCGGAAACCGAGTGGATCCAAGTTCCGGGAAGAAACGAGGCAAAGGCGAGATATTCAATGAGGATGTTTGCCGTTCGATCTATTTGCCCTTGCCCCGCAGTGCATTGCCGGAAGTGTTAGAGCTTTTTGATCTACCCGATGCGATGGTCGTTCAAGGGGCGCGTGAGACGACCAACGTTCCGTCCCAGTCTTTATTTTTGCTGAACAACCCGAGCGTTGCCGCTTATGCTGGAGCGATCTCTAAAAGAGTTATGGACTCGATCCCTGGTCGCGGCTCGGAGAATTTTGAAGCCAGGGTCGAGATGCTTTATCAATTAGTACTGTGTCGAAAACCAACCGGCGATGAAATGCAAATCGCTAATGATTTGTTCAGCAATAGCGACACGAGCGAAAGCGGTTGGGTAAGCCTAGCACGTGGACTCCTTGCGACCGCCGAGTTTCGATACCTAGATTGATGTCCGAACCGATTGATCCGTAACAAGATACGACCCCTGAAGGGCCAACAATTTTCGAGGAACACCCCAATGAATCTTTGCCGAAACAGTATGACTTTGCACAACAGGCGTAGTGTCCTGCAGAATACGGCTTGTGGATTTGGATGGCTTGCGCTATCGGCTCTGATGGCAAAGCAAGGCTACGGCGGAACCAATGGTAAATCGCCGGGGGCGCATTTTAGCGCCAAGGCCAAGCGAGTGATCTTTTTGTACATGAAGGGTGGGCCGTCCCATGTCGATACGTTCGATTACAAGCCTGAATTGGCTAAGGCAGATGGCCAGACAGGCCCGAGGCCTGGTAGCAAGTGGATGAAGTCGCCTTGGAAGTTCCAGCAACGCGGACAAAGCGGTCTTTGGATCTCGGACTTGTTCCCAGAGTTGAGCAAAGCAGCCGACGATATGCTGATCGTCAACTCGATGCAAACCGATGTGCCTGCGCACGCGCAAGCGACCATACGAATGCACACAGGGACAAGTCAATTCGTAAGGCCTAGCGTTGGGTCCTGGGTCCTCTATGGCTTGGGCGCCGAGAGCGAGAGCATTCCTGGGTTCATCAGCATAGGGGCCACGGGCAGTGCGCAAAACTATGGGAACGCGTTTCTACCGGCTTACTATCAAGGGATGCGGTTGGGCAACGGCAATCGAGAAGTTGACGAGACCCAGATCGCCAACTTGGCCCCATTGGTCGGGAGCCAGCGGCAGCGAAGGGAGCTGGACTTTATTCAAGGAATGAATCAGAAGAAGCTCCAAAACGATCCTGCGGATCAGGAAATCGAGGGTGTGATTCGCTCTTATGAAATGGCCCATAGGATGCAGTCGGAGTTGCCTAAGGTGCTCGATATCAAGGCTGAAAGCGAAGAGACCAAGCGGCTTTATGGATTGGATCGAAAAGAGAGCAAGGGCTTTGGAAGCAAGTGCTTAGTAGCTCGTCGGATGATTGAAGCCGGAGTGCGATTTGTCGAGATCACTCAAGGGTCGTGGGATCATCACGCGTCGTTGCAACAAAACTTGACGACCAATACATCCGCGATTGATCAGCCGATGTACGGCTTGATCACAGATCTAAAGCAACGAGGATTGCTCGAGGAAACCCTCATCGTTTGGTCAGGTGAATTTGGACGAACACCATATGCCCAAGGTCGTGATGGTCGGGATCACAATCACAAGGCCTTCAGTCTGTGGATGGCCGGTGGCGGCGTCGCGTCTGGAAAGCAGTATGGCACAAGTGGTGAGTTTGGCGTGGAGGCTACGGAAAACCCAGTCCCAATCGTCGACTTTCATGCCACTCTGCTAGCGCTTTTGGGATTGGATCACGAGCAATTGACTTACCCGTACGCAGGTCGAGATTTCAGGCTTACCGAGACCAAGGGGCGGGTGATTAAGGATTTGATCGGTTAGGTCGTCGAAACAACCGAGATTTCCGAATTTCTTGGGGAATTTTGAGAGGTTTTCCGGCATCTTTACTCGGATAGTACAAGGTGCCGTCGAGACTTTAACCCGTTTTCGGCTATCCTTTAACTGGGTTGGAACCCTGGCGTGCGGCTCTTGAGCAAACCGCGTGGTTTTGTTCGGGTAGTCGGATTTGGGATCCGAAGCGTTTTTCGAGGCGCCCTCATGGAGACGAATGACGGTGAAAAAAAGCAAGCGAAACTTACCAAACGGTTTTACACTGGTTGAATTGTTGGTTGTGATCGCCATTATCGGGGTCTTGATCAGTTTGCTTTTGCCTGCCGTGCAAGCTGCCCGCGAGGCTGCCCGCAGATCGCAGTGCATGAGCCATATTCGTCAGTTGGCTCTCGGTTGCACAAACTTTGAGAGCCTTTATGGCAAGTACCCTTACTGCCGCAAGTACGATATTTGGGATTCCTACACTTGGACATCCAATATCTTGCCACAGATCGAACAGCCGATGATGTACAACCTCTTGTACACCCTAGGCGCTCAGCCCTACGCGACGACTTATCCAGGTCCGAACTCCCTCATTGGAGATGATCCGAAACTTCGAGAAGCTCGTCAAAACAGAGTAACGATTTTTCTGTGCCCAAGCGATGCGAAGCAGCCTGAGAATGAGATGGAGACGCGAGCCTATGGGTTTTATCGCGGAAACTACCGTGGATGTGTTGGCCCTGGGGATATGTATGGAACTCCAACGGATAGTTCTGCTGGGCCATGGGGTCCGGGGTTCTTTAGCGTGATGCCCAATCAGAGTTTCGACACCAACTCCAGGGTAAAGACAATCTACAGCAAAGCCAGGGATTGCACCGATGGTCTCTCCAACACGATCATGCTCAGCGAGGGCTTGATGGCCAATGTGACATGGTGGGGCGGAGCGATGGGTGAGATTCACTATGGCAACATGGGTGGAGCTTTGTTCTCAGCCACCTTGACACCGAACTCGACGGCTCCGGATCGGATTCTTGGACCGTGCCCCCAAGATCAAAGCGATTCACGTTACAAAGCACCTTGTTTGAGTCTTGGCGGGATTGCTTGGTGGACCCGTTCAGGTCAGCTTGCCCATGCCGCCGCCCGTAGCCTTCACGGTAGCGGTGTCGCCGTATCGATGGCCGACGGAAGTACTCATTTCGTGACCAACAGTATCGATTTGGCTGTCTGGCGTGGCTTGGCCACCGCCAGCAATAACGAAAAAGTGATCCTCGAATAGTCGCCAAAAGAGCCTCCAGTGAAACAATCACCCAAACACCTGAGCGTTTTTCTATTCCTAGCCCTTTGTTCGGTTTGCTCCCTTGTCGGTTGTGGATCCTCGACCGCTTCGATACAAGGTAGTGTCAGTTACGACGGTGCTCCGATCCAAAAGGGCATGATCACCTTCACGCCTGTGGACGGAAAAGGTTCGGTCGTAGGCTGCAATATCGAAAACGGCAAGTATTTGGCCAACGGGGTGACACCAGGAAAGAACTTTGTGAATGTCGCGGCCGTCAAAGAAGTGACGTTCTCCCGCAGTTCTGAAGAGATGGAAAAGATGGCCGCCAGTAGCAAGGGCAAAGGTCCCATTGAGGGACTGATCGATCCGGCTGACATTGTTCCTCCCAATGCCAAGGGCAACGGTGCAGAGCACATGGTCAACGAAGGCAGCAACACCATCGATCTGCAACTGACAAAGCCTTAATCCCGTCGCTTGGCTCATGGATTGGCTCGTTGCGAAAGCCCAATGTGTATCTGTTTTCTGTTGTAACCTTTTGGAATAAATAAGATGACCAAGACAAAAGTTTTTGGTGGTTTGCTGCTCGCATGTTTGGCACTGGTGTTGATGATCGCTTCGAGCGATCGAGCGGAATCAAACAATCAAGGAGACAAAAAAACCATGCTACGCCATGTGGTGAATTTCAAATTCAAGGAAACAAGTTCTGCTGCAGATGTGCAAAAAGTTGTCGATGGTTTTCGAGGGCTAAAGGCTAAGATTCCCGAGATCGCTTCCTTCGAATTTGGAACAAACAACAGCCCGGAAGGTCTAAACGACGGATTTACCCATTGCTTCCTGGTCACTTTCAAATCCGAAAAGGATCGAGATGCTTACCTGCCGCATCCAGCTCACAAGGCGTTTGTCGATGTGCTCAAGCCTCACCTGGACAAGGTGATGGTCATCGATTATTGGGCAGGCGAATAACCAGGAAATTGTTTGCAGTACTCGTAGACGGCCATCGTTGTGGCCGTCGCGACGTTGTAGCTATAAGGCCGACCGTAAACCGGAATCTCGATCACATCATCCAGTTGATTGAGTTCGTCCTGCGATAGGCCTTCTCTTTCGGCACCGACGATAAGTGCTGTGCGCTCGGCAAACTTGTACTCGTATAGACAGGTTGAGTTGGTCGTCTGTTCAAGGCCGGCCATGCGATAACCTTCCTCTCGAAGTTGTTTCAAGATAGGGAGCAAACTTCGGCGCTGCAGGACTTCGACAAAGTCTGCAGCATCTCGGGCGATTTCTCGGTCCACTTTTCCTTGCCCGCAATGGATGATTTTGGTGATCCCAACGCAGCCACAAAGCCTGACAATCCTACTCAAATTGACGTTGCTTCTCATGGGAGCAAGCGCCAGGATCATGGCTCGCGGCGTCTCTAAGGCCGTTGGAGGTTTGTGTCGTATATGTTCAAAGCGATTCATGCCATCAACGCATCGATTCGATCGATCAAAATCTTCAAAAACTCTCGGTCCCCAGACACGCGACCAGGAGCATTCGGGGGTATAGCGTCCGATTCGATCACACCCCTGATTGCCAAGACCATCGCAGCGTTGTGTTTATACGCAGGTACCGGTGGACGAAAAGCAAAACCGCCAAGTAGTTGCAAGGCATCGTTGAGTTCAAAGAACCTCGCATCTCCGCTTTGCCAATAGTCGTCGCGTTTAGCGAAAGCCTCCGGATAAAACGCGGAAAGACCTAGCAAGTAGTCGCTCCCCCACTGGATCATGTCGATCGCAAGATCGTTCCCAGTGTAAACGCGAAATTCTGGTCGATCTTTGTCTTTGAGGGCAAGTCGCTCCCATTCCATCGGGCGCGATAGCGAGGAATGCTTGAGGCCCACAAGCGATGGAATCTCCATGAGTTTGCGAAAGGTCTCGATCGAATAGATGCTTCCAAAGGGAGCGAACATCTTTCCGAGTTCAAAGCCAAGGAATTTATCGACCGTACTTCCAATTTTAGCATAAGTCCTAGCGATCTGCTCGGAACTTTGCTGGATCAACCCCGTGCATTGAAAGACAATCGGTGTGCCACCTAGCGAACGAATCTCGGTGACCTGTGCTTGATAGTTGGACACCATGTCGCCGGGCAAATCCTCGACGAACGCACCAGCCACAAATGCACGCCCTGAAGCTAAACTTGCAACCAATCGCAAAATCTCACGACGCTGGTCGAGCGTTAGGAGATTCGCAAAGCCAGTGTCCATGTTGATCGCTGGAATCAAGCCACAGGCCCAGGTGCGCTCAAGTCCATGTTGATAGGAATCAAAATCGATCCGACCGACCGGTTTCCACGGGAGGTAAACCGCAGAAATTCCCTCGGGCTTGCGGCGATACTTGACGGGTGGAATCGGAATCATGGGGAAGACTGTATCTACCAAAAAAATGCTGATCGGGCTCAGGACGCTTCCTTAAGCATACTGTTTTGATCAAAAACTGGCAAAACATGCTCCAACTAAGGCTTGAAACGAGACCTGCGACCCCCAAAAAGAGGGGTTTTGCGACAAAACAGGCGTTAAAATCGGCGCTCTAGGTAAAATAGGGCGTGGCAAGGAGAGACTATTGGGTAAACTTTGCCACTTAGGTTCGCTTTAACAAAGTTATGTGGAACCTTGTGTGTAATGGAATATGCGTCGACATCGTTTGCCTTGGTTGTAATCGATCGGCACAGCTCAGAATCGAGCGCGTTGCCAGGGAGTCAGTGGCGCTGGTCGTGGTATACCCTTTTTGTTTTTTGGAGATGTAAAATGCGTCGATTGATTATTGCCTTGGCGATCGTTGGATGTTCGATTGCTACTTCCACCAGCGCATCGGCTGGTATTTTTGGCCGCAACAAAGATTGCAGCGGTGCGGCCGCTTCCTGCTGTGCACCAGCACCAGCTCCAGCCCCTGCATGCGATGCTGGATGTGCTCCTGCCGCCAAGCGAGAAGGTCTCTTGACCCGCTTGCACGCTCGTAAGGCCTCTTGCAGCGCCTCTGCAGCCGCTGCTTGTGCACCAGCACCAGCACCAGCTCCTGCATGCGACACCGGATGTGCTCCTGCTGCCAAGCGAGAAGGTCTCTTGGCTCGCTTGCACGCTCGCAAGAAGTCCTGCAGTGGTAACGCCGCTCCAGCGGCTTGCTGCGATGCTGCTCCAGCTCCAGCTCCTTGTGCTGCTCCAGCACCAGCTCCTTGTGCGGCTCCAGCACCTGCACCATGCGCAGAACCAGCTTCTAGCTGCTGCGACGCCGATCCATGTGCCAAGCCAGCACGTCCGAAGTTGCTTTCGGGTCTGATGGCCAAGGCCAAGAGCCGTCGTGCTAGCTGCAGCGCTCCTGCCGCATCGAGCTGCTGCGATGCCGCTCCAGCACCTGTGGCTGTAGCTGCTCCAGTTGCCGCTCCAGCTTGCGGTTGCAACTAAATCCCAAGTTCAGACACCGATCCGTGCAGATTTTGACTTATGTCATGATCGATCGGTAAAGATGGAACCTCAAAAAGCGGTCTTCGAAAGGGGATCGCTTTTTTTGTGCCCTCTTTTGCAATCCCCTACCTCCCACTCAACCTACTTACGTGCGATGCGATTCAGTCTTTTTCCACACAAATCCGCTTCCGCCACCTCACCGACCGAAGGAAGTTTTGTGCAAACCGGTCGAGGCTCAAGGACTGTGGTGTTCCTGCACGGTCTCTTTGGTTCGACCGCCCACTGGACCGGAACCATGGAACACCTTGCCAACGATTATCGCTCGATCGCAATCCAATTACCCTTGGACCAAAAAGGAGATCGGCGAAATCAAGGGGTGCAAACCATTGGTGAGTTGACCGAGGTGGTCGATCGATCCATTGCGGCTGCCAAGGTGGATAGTCCGTTTGTACTCGTGGGAAATTCCCTCGGCGGGTTGCTCTCGATTGATTACGCACTGAAATTTCCAGATCGAGTCTGTGGCCTAGTACTTGCCGGCTCCGCAGGCCTTCAGGAAAGAAGCCTGACCGATGGAAACAAACCTAAAGCTACTCGTGAGTTCGTTCGGAGCGTGATCGGAGGAATTTTTTACGACCAAGCTCTGGTGACCGATGATCTCGTCGAAGACTGGTTTGAAACCATGAGCGATCGAAATTACACTCGTTTCATCCTGCGAATTTCCAGAGCAACACGAGATCGGAATGTTCAGCAAGAACTCGATCAAATCAAAACTCCAACCCTCATTGTTTGGGGTAGGAACGATCAAATTACCCCACCCGAAGTCGGACTGAATTTTCAATCGAGCATCCTCGGTTCCAAAATTGTGTTTCTGGAGTCTTGTGGACATGTGCCAAATGTAGAACAGCCCGATCAATTCAATCAGCAGCTTTCCGAATTTCTACCTCAGTGTTTTTCCTAGCCTCGTAAGTTACCCGTCATCATGAAGTTCATACTACGTACTTTTACGCTGATCACTCTGGCAGCTTCCGTTTGGCTGAACGCCTCGGTGGATGGACGTGCTCAAGACCCCATCGAAATCCGAATGGCCAGCGATTTTGCACTCTCTCCCGACGGACAAGTCCTGGTGTTTCGCTGGGCCAACGAACTCTGGTCGACCGCTATCGACCAAACCGGTGAGATTAAGCGACTGACGAACCATCCGGCCATTGATAGTCAGCCCAGATTCTCTCCCAACGGCAAGCAGATCGCGTTTATCAGCAACCGCAGCGGATCGAATCAGATTTATGTGATGCCCGCCGAAGGAGGCATGCCACAGCAAAAAACCTTTCACTCCGAAGGTTATTCGCTTGCCGATTGGTTTCCCGACGGCAACAGCGTTTTGGCAACCGCCAGTCGCGACCACTTCTGGCGAGGATCGGCTCGCATGATGCAAATCGATTTGACGAAGCGATCTGCCGAAAAAGTTCTCTTGGATGATGCGGCAGCCAATCCAAAATTATCGAATGATGGCAAGAAAATCCTCTTTACGCGAGAAGGTGAACGCTGGTGGCGTAAAGGCTACCGAGGCGAACGATCTGCACAGATTTGGATGCTCGATCTCCAAAGTGGTGCAACCAACGAACTGCTCCACGAACAAGTCGAATGCTTGTGGCCGCTATGGATGCCCGGTGGAAAAGGTTTCTATTTTGCAAAGGGCACCGATCACGGGCTCGATCTATGGCGCTACCGATTTGCTTCCGAAGACCAACCCGCTAGACAACGTAAAGTCTGGGGTTTTCAAGACGATTCGATTGCCGAACCGACCATTTCCCGCAATGGTACGACGATCGTTTTTCGACACCTCTTCGACACCTATGTCCTACGCCCGGGCAAGGATGATCAACCTACCAAGCTTGATCTAAAGGTCGCAGCCGATACCGATTTGCCAGAAGACCTACAACGTGCTGTCGTGAATCGGGCCGACCAAGTCGCATTCACCGACGATGGGCTTGAAATCGCCTTTACTCTCAACGGTGATCTTTGGCTCATGGACACTGAGCTCAAAGAGCCGATTCAGGTAACACGCACCGAGGGCTATGAGGAATCACCGATCTTCTCCAATGATGGCAAATCCCTTTGGTTTACCCGCAAAGAGAATGGCCAAGTGGACCTGTGGAAGGTCGAACCCAAGGAGCCTACGAAGTATTGGTGGCAGCAAAAGGAGTTCGTTGAGACACGCATGACCGAGTCGGCGGGTTCAAAAGGAAATTTGCGATTCACGCCAAACGGCAAACACCTTCTGTTTACTGAAGGTCGAGGCAACCTCGTTGCCATGAGCTTGGACACCAAAGAGATCACGCGTCTTGTCGAAAGCTTTAGCGAGTCGAGTTTCTCGATTTCACCAGATAGCCGCTGGATCGCTTACGATTCCCAAGACAACGATTTCAATAGCGAAATCTGGATCATGCCGCTGGATAAGCATGCTCCACCGGTGAATGTCTCACGCCATCCAGACAACGATCAGTCGCCCGTGTTCTCCCCGGATGGAAAGATTTTGGCTTTCACCGGTCGAAGATCCAAAGAGGAGAGCGATATCTACTACGTCTATCTTCAAGAGGAATACGATGACGAGTCGTCTCGCGATCGAACGATCGAGAAGGCGATCGAAACGATGAAAAAGAAGCGGCCCAAGCCGGCTGTTGCGGAGCCTAAAACCGAAACCGGTTCGCAGGATACTAAGAATACGGAAAACAAGAACCCAGAAAACAAGCCTGCTGAGCCCAAACCCGCTGACGCAAAAGCAAGCGAGGAGAAGTCCAAGTCGGAGAAGGCCAGTGACACCGAGGCCAAATTGGTTCGAATCGATTTTGATAAGATCCATCAAAGGCTTCGGAGGATCAATCTGCAAGATACCCGGGAGACAAACTTGATCTTCTCTCCGGACGGAAAGAAGCTCGCGTTTTCCGCAAGTGTAGAAGGCAAATCCGGATGGTATAGCGTCGAATTTCCAGATAAGTTAACGCCAAAACTCATGAGCTCAACGGTCTTGAGCGACGCTCGGTGGACGAAATCCTCAGGCAGTATTATGGGCCTGTCGAAAGGGACGCCGACCAAATTGGAAAATGGCGAAAAGGAAACCAGCTTTGGATTCAGCGTGACGCATGATCGCTCGCGATCAGGTCGCTTTCGGGAGGGATTCAATGCCGCTTGGTTGGCCATGAACGAGATTTGGTACGACCCAGCGATGGGAAATAGGAACTGGGAACAGGTTCGTCGCAAGTACATCGATGCCGCTTCGAGAGCCTTCGATGAACGAGGGCTTGGCGAAGTCATCGAACTGATGCTAGGGGAGCTAAACGGCTCGCACCTGGGATTCACCCCTTCGATGGGCAGCGCCTCAGAACCCGAGACGCCACGCAAACGAGAGCATCCAACAGCCCATCTTGGGGCACGATTTGATCCAGCCTACCTCGGGCCCGGTCTCAAGGTTCGAGACGTGCTTCCAGAGAGTCCTAGCGATAAAGTCAAGAGTCGTCTCAAAGCGGGCGATATCATTTTGAGTATCGATGGAACGCGAGTGGATCCTTCGATGGATCTGACCCAAGTCCTCAACGGGCCGCTGGATCGAGACATCCAACTGGTTGTCCAGAGAGCGAAAGAGGACGCAAGCGAGGAACTCAACCTGATGCTCCGTCCGATCCCGTACGGTCGACTGCGCCCGCTGCTGTACGAGCAGTGGCTTGAGACCAATCGCCAGATGGTCGAGAAACTCTCGGATGGGAAACTGGGATACTTGCACATCCAAGCCATGGACGAATCGAGCTTTCTGGAGTTCGAGCAACAGCTCTACAACGTGGGGTATGGCAAAGAAGGTTTAGTGATTGACGTTCGGGACAATGGGGGTGGTTCGACGACCGACCATTTGCTGACCTCGTTAACACAGCCTAAGCATGCGATCACGGTTCCACGAGGTGGAGGAACGGGTTATCCGCACGACCGAATGATCTATGCGACTTGGTCTAAACCGATCGTTGTGTTGTGCAACCAAAACAGCTACAGCAACGCCGAGATATTCAGCCATGCGATCAAAGTGCTCGGACGCGGAAAATTGGTTGGCGTTCAGACCGCTGGTGGTGTGGTCAGTACCGGGGTTGCAAGGATCAACGATATCGGGGTGCTAAGAGCTCCGTTTAGGGGTTGGTTCTCGATTCGCGATGGCAAGGACATGGAGCTTCATGGGGCCGAACCGGACTTTATCGTCTGGCCCGCACCGGGCGAACTTCCTTCGGGTATCGACAAGCAACTTGAAAAAGGAGTCGAAGTTTTGCTTGAAGAGGTCAAGCAGGTGCCTGCCTTGCCCAAGCCCAAATATGCCACTGGCCACGAGTAGCTCGTAAGGCTTATCGCTAGATAACCTACCGTAGCACGGTCCTCTGAGGCCGTGCGAAACTTAGTTGACACTCTCAAACGGGCTCGGAGGCCCGTTTGACGGTAAAAGTGAAAAAGAGATGGGATCCATTGTAGGATCTATCTAGCGATATCGAATGCATAGATCAAATCCTGATCGCGTATGAAGAGCTTTTGCCCGGCAACCACAGGGTGTGCCCAAATCGCTCCTCGCTGACGATCACCGGCCCAAGTTTTCGGGAGCTTAACCGAGCCCTTCTCTTGCCAACCCTCGCGGGATGGAGCCACCAAGTAGCAAATTCCATCCGAGTCGTCGTAGCAATAGAGCATGCCGTCAGCAAATGCAATCGAACCCGAACGAGCCTTGCCCGTCTTTTGATTCCAAAGGATCTCACCGGACTTGAGGTCTTGGGCTACCCAAGCACCACGAAGCGAATTGGTGAACCCATAGATCGTCCCATCGTGAAGGACATAACCACCGTGATGGTTCTCCATACTCTCTTTATCCAAGTGATAAACCTGCTCCATCTTTACCTTGCCCCCATCGGCTGACAAATTCAAAAGTGCATTGCCAGCTTTGTAAGCCGACGAATGGTAGATTTGATTGCCAGAAAGGATCGGAGTCGGAATTACCGCCGTTCTGTTTCCCGTTGTTGGATTGGTAAACTGATGCTCTCCGGTTTCCGCGTGAAAGGCGACCAAACCAGACTTGGCTGCCGAGACGTAAATGGGGACTCCACCTATCGTTGTCTTCATGATAGACACGTACTGCGATCCATCTTCGAATCCCTTGGACTCATAAACCTTTTCACCGGTTTTCTTGTTGAGTCCCACCAGGAATGTCTTGCCACCAGGGGTGCACAAGAGCTTGTCTCCGTCGACGAGAACCGATTCGCTACAGCCCCACTGCGGCACGCCGCCACCAAAATCCTTGATCAGATTCTTGCTCCAAACCTTCGATCCATCGGATGTCTTTAAACAAGCCAATTCACCGAGGTCGCTCAAGAAGTATGCATGATCACCATCGATCGTCGGGGTGCTTCGAGGCCCCCCGCCCCAACCGGTCAGATAATCATCCGATTTGGTACCTCGGTCGAATCGCTGAACCCAAATCTCTTTGCCAGTCTTGGCATCCAAGCAAATCGCGACGCATTCCTCTCCACGTTGGCCGATGGTGTAAAGGCGACCATTGCTAATGGCACTCGAAGAATATCCAAGCCCTGCGGCCTCATACGTCCAAGCTAGCTTGGGGCCTCCTTCTGGCCACGACTGCAACAGATTCTGCTTGCCGGCAACCCCATCCCGCCCAGGCCCACGCCACTGAGCCCAATCGCCATCCTCTGCAATGCCAATACCGGAGAGTCCGGAGAGGCCCAGCACACCTGCGATCAGACCTTGGTTGATCCTCTTTGAAAGATTGTTTTTGTTGCCTACGAACCAGTGGAATCGCATCTTCTGTCGCCTTATGGTTGGTCGAGTATTCGTTAAAAAAAGCCCCTGGGCTGGGCCGTATTATAGTTGTTTTTTACGGGTTTGGGATTAGCAATTCAGTGACCGTGCTCAGCGAAAGGAGTGACCGAAGAAGCTTGCTAGGCACCTTAGCGCTGATAAATGGGCAAGTAATGGTATTTGACCGACAAACTTAAAATCGCCATGGCCGTGCAGTAGACCGACCCGGCGTTTTGCTCTTCACCCGAGGAAGACTCCCAGGCTCCATTATCTTTCTGTTTTGATAACAGCATTTCCGAAACGATACTTGCTGCTCTCTCGGCATGTGAACCACCCCGCTGATGCATGCCTTGGGCAAAGTAGTAAAGCCCATAGAGGATGAATCGCTCGTTCCACTTGGGTGGATGATCCAAGAGCCAGTCGGCCGAACCAACAACCAATGGGGAATCGTACTGGCCGCATACCTGCATGGCCAGCAATCCGGCTGATGTCATGGTAAACGAAGGTGCCCCACCATTGGGTTCGTACGAAAAACCTGCCTTGGCATCTTTGGGCTTGCCCTGCGTATCCAAAGGCGAGGTAAAGGATCGCCTGAGATATCCAACTGCATCATCGATGGTCGCCGAAGCCACATCGAGCCCATCATTCTTCGCACTGCGTAAAGCCATAAGTTGCCAGATCGAGACCGATAGGTCGCTATCGCCCGCATCCGGAGTGTATCGCCAACCGCCCCTTGCATTGGCTCCTTTTTTAATCCGCTGGCTTCGCACGATCAGGTCGATCGCCTTTTGACACGCCTCATGCAACTGCTTGTCCATCTCCGGATCCACTCCCATTCCGAGCATTTCGGTGAGCATGAGAGTGACGATTCCATGACCGTACATCCGGGATCCGTCCGAGGCTCCAAAGTAACCAGCCTTGTCTTGCCTCCCTTCGCCGAGCAGAAAACGGATGCCTCGGGTCATCGCGATTCCTTCAGGCGTCGCATCGGCTGGTTGATGTCCGACGGCCGCCATGGACATGATGGCAAGTGCCGTCATGGCATTCTCATGCCCGCGATCGGTGATCGACCCATTGGGTTTTTGCTGAGAAACCAAATAACCGATTGCCTTGTTGACCCCAGCGTCGACTTGGTCTTTTTTAAAACTTTCTTGTCCGTTGCATTCCCCGCTGTGGATAGCGATACAGGCAACGAAAACCAGGAACGGCAAGACTTTATCAGATATCATCAGCTTTCTCATTGACCTTTTCGAGGATATCGAGCAACACCCGATCCACTTCGATCCCTTCGGCCTGGGCTTCGAAGTTCAGCAATACACGATGCCGCAAGGCTGGCAGATAGACACGCCTGACGTCCTCAAAGCTGACGTTGTAACGACCGTCGAGCAGCGCACGAACCTTCGATGCCAGCGCGATCGTTTGCGCACCGCGAGGACTCGCTCCCCATCGGATGTACTGGTTGGTAATATCAGGCGCTAGCGTTCCGCCAGGGTGAGTTGCCAAGATTAAGCGAGCGACGTAGTCTTGAACATGTTTGGCCAAGACCACCTGCCGAACCAACCCTTGCCATTTGACGATCTCATCACCGTCCATGACCTTCTCTGGCTTGATGCTCACACTGCGCGTGGTTCGATCGATGATGGTGTTGAGTTCTTCTCGGTTGGAATATCCGACAACGAGCTTGAACAAAAAACGGTCGAGTTGGGCTTCGGGAAGCGGGTAAGTACCTTCTTGTTCGATCGGGTTTTGCGTAGCCAGGACGAAGAACGGCTTTTTCAAGTCGTATCGTGTTCCTGATACTGTCACTGTGCCTTCTTGCATCGTCTCGAGCAATGCCGACTGCGTCTTGGGAGTGGCTCGGTTGATTTCGTCAGCCAAGCAGATCTGGGTGAAGATGGGCCCTTTTTGAAACTCGAATTTACGCCTGCCCTGCTCCTCGACAATCATGTTCGTCCCGAGGATATCCGAAGGCATCAGATCCGGTGTGAACTGAATGCGATTGAAATCCAATGAGAGGGTTTCCGATAGGGTTCGGATCAGCATGGTTTTTCCAAGTCCGGGGACACCCTCAAGCAGGCAATGTCCACCGACAAACATGGCCGTCAGAACCCCATTGACGATTTCATCGTGTCCGACGATCACGCGTCCAATCTGCTCGCGGACAGCAGCAAAGCGATCGCGAAACAACTGGGCTTGTTCTTGCATCGATTCAGCAACATTGCTCATGAGTTGAGGCTTTCATTGACAAGGGCTAATTTCAGGCATTCCATGGATAGGAAGTTAATTGTTGTTGTTCTTTTTGGCTTTTCGTTTCGCCTCGAGCAAGCGGGCGGTGTAGTTATCACCATCTCCCTGATCCGTCTTATCCGTGGGCTTTGGTGCCCCACTAGGTTTGTCGCTTCGGGGTGTTTCGGCAGTTCCAAAGCCTTCCGAACTCGAAACCTTATCGGATCCCCCGATAACTTCAGGCTCGGGCAATTCAAACGATGTTGCCGACTTTTGTTTGTCCAGTTCGCTAGACACCTTTGTTTTCCTCGAGCGAAGTTGATCGAGGCTTTTTTGTCTAGCTTGGTCGGCTTCGGAAACTTTGCGTCGAGTGAGCCATGCAGTGAGTTTGCGAATTGGCAAACCGAAATCGACCGCAACGCGTCGTACAAAGACGTCGGCAAAGAAAAGAGAAGCCCCGAGCAGGACTGCAAAAGGCCAGATGTCTTTCAAGGATCGAGCGGGGGGTAAGCCTGGACGGTAAGTATCAAAACCCAAAAGCTGATCCATCTCCGTATCGCTTAATTCAGGAAGCACCTTGCCGGCCTCTCCACCTAGCGGTTTGCTCTGAGCGAGTGTTTCGATCAATCGCATGTTGGCTTGTCGGATGCGATACTCATCGGAGAATGGCAAGTTCACACCGGTTGTTAGTATCTGCCTGCCTCCGCCTGGAACAACGCTGAGCATATAGCTACCCGCAGCATCCGGGGCAAACTCTCCGACATAACGGCCCGGGGCCTGTTGCCTGAGCGGTACTGTGATAGGCACTAAATCAGGCCCTGTGGCAGAAGCGTTCATATCCAAGAAATTCAAAAAGTTATCCTCTTTGTCTGTCGCGTTGACGATAACTTGGACTCGTCCATCTTTGACTTGTGTCGCGATGCTGAACTTGTCATCGTCTTTCGATGGTCGCATGGACCACCGAACGAGTTGGGAGAAGAATTGATCGTAGTTGGGCGAACCAACCCAATCCTTGGCCCACCGCTTTCCTGCATCGGTCGTGAAGACAGCCGTTCGTCCGAGTCCGTAGTTCCAAGTCGCTAGGATCGACGCGTTTTCTTGCTCGGCTGGTTTGTTCGCTAGCAATGGAACTTCGACCAAAGGACTCTCTTTGCGCTCGGTTAGGACAAAACCTCGAATCGTTGGCAAGTCGGATCGGATTCCAGAGAGGATCTCATGGTTAGGGAGTTGCCTTATGGGCTGAACTCCGCCTTCGGGCTCGAAGATCACCGGCCTTGCAACTCTTCGAGCTTCCCTCATGAAGATCTTCGGCAGTGCCGCCGCATTGGTTACCACATAGTAGTTTCCACCTGTGGTATTCGCGATTCGCTTCAGTTCGGCAGTTCCGACAGTGCCGTGCGCTCCGACGGCAACGGTGCTGATTTTGATCTGATTCTTGACGAAATCATTGAGTACAGATGCGGAAGCAGGGGTCGGATCGCCGTCGCTGATGACGATCATGTGTTTGACAGATGCAGGCACATTCTTGAGCGACCGAATCGCCAACTTCAAGGATGAATCGAAGGCAGGCATATCCCCGGGAACCATCTGCGACATGCGAGACCGCATCAGCTTCCCGTTCTCGCCAACCTTAAGAAATCCGTCGGAGCCTCCCCAGAGCCACGAGTCTCCTGAACCATCGTACTTGATCACGCCGCAGTAATCGGCAGGTCCGAGCGATTCGAGAGCTGATTTTCCGATAACCTTTTGCCAGTGATTTCCTTCAGGCATTTCCGAGGCATGCATGACCATCGCAAGCGCCCCGACGGCCTCGACCTTGGTATTCTTGATGGTGAAATTCACCGGCATGGCTTCTTCGAGTTTGGTATTGCTCCATCCACCAGCCCCGAATGCTTCCGGCCCACCGAGCATGACAATTCCAAGTCCGGTTTGCCTTGTGCTTTGAACCATCATTTCAATTTGCTGATCGCTGATCGAAAAAACCTTCTCCGCACTATCTCCTCCGGTTCTTGGTACTCCCGCCAGAATGATCGAATCGTATATCTGCAACTCCACGAGACTCGAAAACAAGTTGCTCGACGGACGCACGTCAACGACAATATCGTTCTTCCGAAGTGCATCGACCAAGGCATCGTAGTCGCCCAAGTTGTTTGCGTCCTCGATCAATAGCACTCGCGACTTGCCTCGTGCATAAGTAAATGCAGTGGCCCGATTGTTCTGACCGATCGTATCGTCCGTTGCCGAATCGGGTATGAAATCCGCTTCGTAAGTGTAACCGGCTGTCTGATCCACCTTGTGCGGAACAGGGATCACGTTGATATCCTTGTCCAGCACGTAAGGAGAATCGACCAACACCTCGGCTTGATTACCAATTTTTCGGACAACCCTAACGCGGCCTGGGATCTCCGGTGATGGATTCTCGGGAGAACCGAAGCGATTGATCACGACTCTTGCATCGATAGTTTGACCTTGGCGAACCGAACCGGGGATATCGATCTTCTCGACCATGATCTCAGCATTGTTGTCCAACCGAACTGGAACAACATCGATGCCAATCCCTGATTCAGCAAGCCTCTTAGCCGCTTGCTCGGCAACTCCGAGCGTTTGCACACCATCGGTCAAGACGACAATTCTCTTTGCCGAGTCCTCGAGGAAACTCGCTGCTGCGAGCTTCAATGCACCTTCTAAATTCGTTGCATCAGGTCGTCCGAAATTGCTTTCGGGCTTCGATAGTGGAGGTAGATTCTCGTCCAAGGGCGGGATTTCGATCGATGCTTCCCTTCCGAAAAGGATCAAACCTGCACGATCAAAACGCTTCTCGCGACGATGCTTCTTGACACTGTCGATAGCAAAACGAAGCATCAACTGGCGCTTGGCCACCGGAATAGAATCGCTCTGGTCGAGCAAATAGATCACCGTTTGACGATCGCTGATCCAAATCCACTGAATGCCAGCCAGTGCAAGGGTGATTAACAAAAGAACAAGGCTTCGAAAGATCAGTGCAAGGATCTTGCGGGTTTGCCCAAGTCCAGAGAGTGAACGATTCGCCAAGTACCAACTGATCGGAATCAATACCAGAAGCAACAGCATCCACGGGTGCTCGAAACCAACCTGGAATTTTCCGAACATAACTGATGCTTTATAGGATGGTCGTTGGACGCTGGGTCTAAGACGGAGCGGTTTAAGTGCCGGATTAGATCAACACTATCCCCAATTATGGTCGAAAAAGGGTAGTAATTGCCATACGGCAGATCATATTTGTCCTTGATGTTGGCATTTTTTCGATTCCCTGGGAAAAAATAATCCCGCAAACCGTTTCCTCTACCTCCTTCAACCCTAAAGAAAACCCCTTGCAGTTTGCGATCCATGGAAATTCAAGGAATCCCGATCGACGACAATTTCGCAGAAGCTTTCGATATGACGGCCACGAGGCTTGTGATCACAGCTGCCGAGGCGACTTGGGCAATGCGTGCGGCAGAAGCAATGACAGGTTTTGCCACGAGTGTCATCGGCTGCGGGATCGAAGCGGGGATCGAAGCATCGGTTGATCCATCGGAAACTCCTGACGGTCGTCCCGGGGTCTCCGTCCTGGCATTTAGCATCAATCAAGAAACGCTTCAGAAACAACTCGAGAAACGCATCGGCCAATGCGTTCTAACTTGTCCGAGCACTTCGGTATTCGCAGGACTTACCTCCGCTCGACCTATGCTCCTTGGAGCCCGCATTCGTTATTTCGGCGATGGCAAACAGATATCAAAGAGGATTGGATCCGAGCGATACTGGCGCATCCCAGTGATGGATGGTGAGTTCGTATGCCAGGAATGTGTCTATGCCACCAAAGCCGTCGGTGGTGGAAACTTTCTTGTTTTAGCCAAATCCATCCACGGCGCGCTGCACGCTTGCCAAGAGGCAGTCGAAGCCATCCGGAAAGTTCCCGGCTGCATCGCTCCGTTCCCTGGCGGTGTTGCCCGAAGCGGCTCGAAGGTAGGATCGAAATACAAGTCCCTGAAGGCCTCGACCAACGATGCGTATTGCCCCACACTACAAGATCAGACAACAAGCGCAATCGTCGATCAAGCAACCGCTTGCCTCGAGCTTGTCATCGACGGCCTGACTCCCGATTCCATCGCACAAGCGATGCGAGTTGGTATCCTCGCTGTTTGCAATCGCGGTAAAGAACTCGGGGTAGTGAAAATCACCGGAGGAAATTATGGCGGCAAGCTAGGCCGCCATCATTTCTATTTGCACAAGGTTCTATCCTAAGCTTAGACGAACACTATTTGGCAACGCCAAACGTAAATGTCGTTACTTGATGGAATTTTTCGTTGGGTTTGAGCACCGATGTCGGGAAAGCAGGTTGATTCGGTGCGTCGGGATAATGCTGGGTCTCTAAGCAGAAAGCTTCATGGGTTTTATAACCCGCATTGCCCGGCCCACCATCGAGGAAATTGCCGGTGTAGAGTTGCACACCAGGCTGAGTGGTTTTAATTTCCATCGTACGTCCACTGGCAGGATCGATCACCTTGGCCGTCGGCCTTAGCTCTCCCGCTTTGCCCCTTACCACGAAACAATGATCATAACCATTGGTCGCTTTGAGTTGACCGATCCGTTCTCCAATCTTGTGGGCCGCAGTGAAATCCAGCGGCGTACCTTTGACATCAGCCATTACGCCTGTCGGGATCATATCGGCATCGACCGGAAGATACTGATCGCAAGCGAGTGTCAACTCGTGGTTGTGAATAGTGCCTGAACCTGCGCCACCGAGATTGAAATAAGCATGATTGGTCAGATTCAAGACCGTGGCTTTATCGGTCGTTGCGCTTAGGTCCAAAGTCAAAGAGTTGCTATTGTCCCAGCGATACTCTGCAATGGTTGTCAAAGTACCCGGATAACCTTCTTCGCCATCGGGACTCACATAGGTAAACCTCAGGCCAACACTTCCCTCGCCTTTGACCTCGCTGACTTGCCACATACGTTTATCGAACCCAACTTCGCCACCGTGCAAGTGATTCGGACCGTTGTTGGTAGCCAAGCTATAGGTTTTGCCATCGAGAGTGAACTTGCCTTTGGCGATCCGATTGCAAAAACGGCCAACGGTAGCTCCAAAATAAGGATGACGCTGCAGGTATCCGTCGAGGCTTGTAAAACCTGCCGTGACGTTCGTCTTTTTGCCCGATTTGTCTGGAACATTAATCGAAACCACGATAGCACCGTAGTCGATGAGCTCAACGGTATTCCCCGAGTCGTTAGTCAACGTGTACAAAGTAACGGACTTGCCGTCGGGAGTCTTTCCAAAAGGTTTCTTATCGATAGCCATAGGTGTTGCAGGTTCATTCTCTTTTGCAAAAACATTGCTGCTAGCACACTGGGCCCACAAGGCAATCCCAGCGCTTGCAACCAAAAACATTTGAACGGATCGTCGTGTAAGTTTCATTTTGGATCAGATCGAAGAGGTAGTGCTAAATCGGGTGACTTCGGGAAAAAAATTAAGGCTTGGATGGCTCGCCAGCAGGCTCCACACGTCCAAAGAGGTGTCCACCTACGTTATCGTGCTTCCAAGTACCAGCGTACTTGCGGTCGTGAAAAACAACACGTGCTGAGAAGGTTCCAAGTCCAGGTATTGTAACCGAATCAAGGACGATCATGGGCGTTCGACCCACCCACTGGAGAGTAACGACCACCGGAACCGTCAAATCCTTGTTCCCATATTTGATTCGCGTCTTGATCTCCCAAAGATCGTCGTCACCATCGAGCTTCTTGGCGCTCTTGATCTCGTAACGCTCCTCCTCAAGTTTGCTCAAGGGTTGGCCATCGAGGGTGAAAGAGCCCGTGAGGACGGAATTCGATAGGTATTTCTCAAATTCCTCGATCGGTGGTTTGGCTCCCTTGCTCTGCTCTTGAGCCAAGCCGACGCGATCGATTTGTAAGCTCAAAAAGCCGAATGCGACTACGAGCAAAAAACTAGCGGCGAGCCAACCACCCATGGGGTTTATGCCAAGACGTTGCATCATGTTTCTCCTGATTATCCTACAAGCTTCGTAAATACTTGATCGAAGCCCCGAACTCGGCAACCGGATCCGGAGCCATATCCCTCTCCACAATATAGCAGCCACTAAAAGAATGCTCTGCCAGTGAGGCGATGATCCTCGGGAATTCCGCTATACCTCGACCAAGCGGCACCTGCGTACCCCGCCCTCTTGCCCGATCCGGTAGCCCATCCTTGGCATGAACAAGCAGCACATACTTGGCCACCTTTGGCAGATCGTCCAAGCCAAACCCATTCACAATTAGATTGCCCGGGTTTAAGGTGATGCCTATCGAAGCCTCGGGCAGAGAATCCACCAATTCTCCCAGGGTCGATAACGACTCAGCACCAGTCTCGAGTGCTAACATCGCACCCACTTGATGCGAATACTTACCAAGATCCGAAAGCACCCCTCTCAATACCTGGCGCGAAGGTGCATCTGGTTCGGGATCAATGTAACCGGCGCTGTTGACGACGGTATTGGCTCCGAGATCATAAGCGAGCTTCATCGCTTTTTTGGTTCCTTCGATCCTGCGATCGAGCTCCTCGGTCGTGTCATAGCCACGACTCGTCGCGAATCGAACTGAGGCAACCCGCAGGTTCAAATCATCGAGCAACTTGCGCAATTGACGCAAGGCGCTCCCCGACATATCGCCAGGATGAACCTCGGTTCTCGCATCGATCTCGATCGCATCAGCCTTGAGCCTCGATGCGGCCTCCAAAGCTTGACGGAACCCAAGCCGTAAACCGGCTAGTTGGATTCCAACTCGTATTGCGGACAAGATACAGCCTCGTTTGACGTTTACTCGGAGTGCCTAAGACTTCTCGAAGAGCCAACCAAAAGGCTTCCACTTCTTGGCTTCTTTCTTCAATTGATACTCATCAATCGTATTTTCGTGCAAGTACTTTACCGCTTCGTCGACCGAATCGGTATAGAGGTACAAATCGCGGTCGCTCGGAGATACCGTTCCCTGCTCGACCATACGATCAATGTACTCCATCAGTTTCGTATGGTACTCTCGATCCATGATAACGATGGGAAACTGAGAAATTTTTTTGGTCTGAATCAGAGTGATAGTTTCGAAAAACTCATCAAGCGTTCCAAATCCCCCGGGCATGATGACAAAGCCATAGGAGTACTTTAACAACAATACCTTGCGCACAAAAAAGTAACGGATATCGACGGACCGATCCAAATAAGGATTGGGTTTCTGCTCGAAAGGCAACTCGATGTTTACACCGACGCTTCTCCCACCAACCTCTCTGGCCCCGCGATTGGCAGCCTCCATGATCCCAGGTCCACCACCGGTCATGATCGTAAAACCCAACTGAGAAATCTTGCCAGCTATCTCGACGGTTTGCTGGTACTCGGGCGTCTTTTCACCCAAGCGGGCCGAGCCAAAGATAGTGATGCAAGGTCCGACGAAGTGCAGGGTTCTAAACCCCTTGATGAACTCCCAAGCTACCTTGAGTGTGAAATAGAATTCCTTGCGTCGAGACTGCCTGCCTTCGAGGAACTGGATCTCTTTACTGGTTGCTGGCATTAGAAATCACCGGGGAGGAGGAAAATACCACCGGTAATGTAGCGAGGCATTGCCCAAACGTCATGAGCAAACGCTTATCCTAAGCGAGATTCGCTTAGGCAATCCTACTTCAAAGCCGCAGGTGCTGCAGTCGGAGTCGCCGCGTCAACCTGCTGGGTCACTCGGGGATCATTGACAGAGTCGTAGAGCAGGTTTTCGCGGTACCCTTCGGCATCCATGAGAGTAAATCCTAGGAAGAGGGCCACAAAGATGAGACTTCCAAGGATAACGATTGCGTTGAGCGGCTTATCCCAAAGCAAGTGCATGAAAAACAAGATGACCAAGGCAGCCTTGACCGTCGCAATCGTAAGCGACATCCAAATTTCCGCGTTGCCCAAATCGAAAGTGGATTGGTACACCGTCAGGCCGGTGAGCACCAACAAAGCGAAGAACACTGACAGCAGCATCCAAATTGGCATCGGGTGCGAAAAACCATGGTGATCACCGTGGCCATGTCCGCCATGCCCATGTCCCGTATCGTGATGGTTGTGAGCTTGTTCGTTGTGTGCAGTTGTTTGAGCCATTTTCAGTTCAATCGTGCAGGTGATGTTCCAAATTTCGCAGTAATTTACTGAGCGAACAATTAGGTGATTAGGTACAGGAGTGGGAACAGATAAATCCAGATAAAGTCGACCAAGTGCCAATAAAGCCCAACGTTATCGACTGGACCGAAATACTGCTCGTGGAACTCATGTCGCGCCGCCTTGACGATCAGCCAACTGATTACAATCATCCCTCCGATGATGTGGACGGCATGCACACCGGTCATGCAATAATAAATGCTAAAGAACAACCCGGCCATAGTGCTCTTGTTGACGTTCGGTTTTGGAGTCGCCAATTCCTTGGAATCCACGTAAACATCCGACGAACCTCCTGAGGATGCGACCGCTGCTACAGGTGCCGGTGCACTGCCATGGTCATGCTCGTGGGTATCGGACGCAGCGGCATGATCGTGTGAGTCGTGGTCGATGTGACCTTGAACCGACATGTGGTGCTCGTGATGATTTGCGTGCCCTTTCGTCGCTTCTTCTTGTGCCTCAAGGTATTGACCTAAAAACACTCCAACGAAGAAACAAAGAGCAGCGGTAAGCAGTGGGCCGGAGACTTGTTGGTGGAAAGTCGACTTGATCGCCCAAGAGAAAACTGCATAAGCAGCGCACAGAACCGTAACTATCGCTGGAACGATGCAGAGCATTTCGAGATAGCCATGGTGGGCTCCATGGTGCCCCTCGATTTGAGGAACGTAGAATCTTCCAGGAAGAAGACCCAACTCCCACTTATGAGAATATTCGACAGACTTAACCCCCAAAAAGATCGCAGCACAACCCAACGTGGCACCGAGCATTCCAACGAGCAACTGGTGCTGTCTAAGTTGCGCGGCTCGAACCGCCCACGCCATGGTTAGCGAACTGAAGAGCAATACACCCGTGTTGATCGCTCCAAGTTTTTCGTTCAAGAACGAACTACAAAACTCGAACACTTCTGGGTTACGATTGCGGTACAACGCGTACGCACAAAACATCCCGCTGAAGAACAGCACTTCAGTCACCAAAAACAGCCACATTCCAAGCTTACCTGAGTCGAACTGCTGCTCGGCATCGTCGAAATGGTGCGCCAACCAACTTGGATGCTCATGATGGTGATCATCAGCGTGGCCAGCTTCGTGATTTGGAATGTGGGTATCTTGAATGGCTGTCATGTTCTTAGCTAGAAAAATTCGTGCGGGTTATCGAAAGGCCTGCGGATCTACGCGCGTTTGACGTATCCACCCGTCTTCCCGTCGTATTCGATATTGGAGAAATCGTAAGGATCTCCAACGGTCGGTGCTGACGAGAAGTTGTCATGAGGTGGTGGTGATGCACACTCCCACTCGAGTGTCGCGCCTCCCCAAGGATTCCGTGGTGCCTTCTTGCCGTTGACCAACGACATCAGCAGAACGATAAGTGCCAGGAGCAATCCTGAGCCCAGGGTAAGCGATCCGATGGTCGACAGTTGGTGCAATGGCTGAAACTCAGGTAGGTAAGTCGCATACCGTCGGGGCATTCCGCGTGAACCCAGAACAAACTGCGGAAGGAATGTTAGGTTAAATCCAACAAACACGATGATCGCTGAAACGATCCCTAGCTTGTCGTTGAACATTCTGCCGGTCATTTTAGGCCACCAGTGGAATACACCACCTAGGAATGCTACGAGCGTTCCACCCATCATCACATAGTGGAAGTGTGCAACAACGAAGTAAGTGTCATGGAAGTGCATGTCTGTAGAGAGTGCTCCGAGCGGGAGACCCGTTAGACCACCGATGGTAAAAAGGAAAATGAAGGCCAAGGCATAGAGCATCGGCGTATTGAGTGACACCGTCCCTTGATACATCGTCCCCAGCCAGTTAAACACCTTAATCGCCGAAGGAATCGACACCGTGAACGTAAGCGCACTGAAGACGACCGCTGTGACGTCTGCCATGCCCGAAGTGAACATGTGGTGACCCCATACCAGAAATCCAAACAACGCAATCGCGATGGAGCTGTAAGCGATCATTCGGTAGCCGAAGATCCCTTTGTGGCAGTGAACACTCATGAGTTCGCTGATGATACCCATCGCTGGCAAAATCATGATGTAAACGGCGGGGTGGGAATAGAACCAGAAAAAGTGTTGGAACGTAACCGGATCCCCATTGAGTTTAGGATCGAAAATCCCGATTCCAAGCAACCTCTCGGCCGAGAGCAACAAAACAGTGATCCCGAGAACTGGAGTCGCGAGAACTTGGATAATCGATGTCGAATAGAGCGCCCACAAAAAGAGAGGCATGCGGAACCAGGACATCCCGGGTGGACGCATCGTGTTGATCGTGACGATGAAATTCAAGCCCGTAAAGATCGAGCTAAACCCGAGCACAAACACCCCAAAGGTTGCAGCCAGGACCGCACCGCCTTGCTGGGTGTCGATGCTGTAGGGTGTGTAGAAGGTCCAACCCGTGTCGAGTCCTGTGATCGACAGGGCCGCAAGGAAGAACACCAAACCGGTGATCCAAAGGTAGAAACTCATCAAATTGAGTCTCGGAAAGGCTACGTCTTTCGTGCCGAGCATGATCGGCAACAAAAAATTACCTAACGCCGCAGGGATGCTCGGAATGATGAACAAGAAAACCATGATCGCGCCGTGGAGCGTGAAGACTTGGTTGTATGTCTTGTTGCTCAACCAACCATCTTGGAAGTTCCAAAGGTGGATACGAATCATCAGTGCAAATAGGCCCCCGAGAGCAAACGAGGACATCACACCGACAAGGTACATCAAACCGATCCGTTTGTGGTCGAGCGTAAGGGCCCAACTCAGGATTCCGTGACTGTGATTCAGGAAGTGGTGCGTTGGATAGCTGTCCGCTTCACTGTATCCCGGTGATGCTAAAGGACGATCTACTACACTCATTGTTTTGACCTACAAATTTTGGTGGTATCAAATACAAAACTAAATTAATTCTGGATGCTGCCGACTACTTCTTGCCAGCAGCCGTTGAGTTCTCTAGGGATTTGATGAATGCAATCAGGGCTTCAATCTGATCCTTCTTCAGTTTCCCAGCATAACTGTTCATCGGTGACGCTTTGCCGTAGCCTTTTCGGGCTTGAGCTTGCGGATTCAAGATCGATCGTTCGACGTAATTTTCATCGAAGTCGACCTCTTCACCACTTTCCAACTGAACTTTCTTTCCCCACGATCCATTATAGCTTGGGCCAGGTCCGCTGGCGCCTTCGGATCCTGCGTTGTGGCATGTTGAACAACCTTGTCGCTTGTAAAGCAACTTGCCCCGTTCAATCGGATCCTCGGGTTCTTGTACCGCTTTCTCCAAAGCTTTTCTGTACTCGGCCTCTTTAACTACCTTTACCTTGGCGATCATCTGGCTGTGGTTGTCCCCACAGTACTCAGTACAGAAAAGGTCATAAACACCCTCTACGGTAGGCCTGAACCATAGATAGTTATACCGCCCAGGTACCACATCCCGCTTGGCTCGGAATGCCGGAATGTAAAAGCTGTGCAAGACATCCTCGGACCGCATGATGATCTTGATGTCTCGCTCAACTGGGAGTACCAACAAAGGCAACTCTTTGACGTTCGACTCGGAAACGGCAATCGTTTCGTGTTCGCCACCGTTCTCGTACTTAAACGCCCAGTTCCATTTCTTGGCCGTCACGTTCACATCGATGGTACCTTTGGGGATCCGAGACATGTCCAAGTATCCCATGGCACCTTCCCAGAAGATCCAAACCACAATGATCGTGGGAACGACTGTCCAGGTAATCTCGATAAGATTGTTGTGAAGAGCCTCAGGGGACCCGCGATAGCCAGGACGCTCACGGAACTTCCACATGAAGTAACCCATGGCGATCACGATGGGCACAAAGAAAACCACGCATATCCACATGATTACCGTGAACAGCGTGTCGACTTGGTTAACGAATGAGGAAGCCCCATCGGGGAACCAAGCGTACGGTGCGACTTTGTCAGCTAAAATGAAACTCATGATTGGTTTTCGGTCGAATCGACAGAGGAAGATTGACTCAAATTGCTTTTTGGATTTGCAGTCGAACTGCGAAAGAACCAGTAAGGCACGGTCACTAATAGCACTAGGAGGACAAAGACACCCCCACCCAGTGACATTAGCTTGCGGGCACTTGCAGTGTATTTGTTCTCGTTGGGATCGTAATGGACACACCACAGGGCGATCATGTCCAACGGCGTGCCAATCGTCCCTTCACCGGCTTCCACGAAAGCCATCTTCAAGGTTTCCGGCACAAACCCAATTTCGAAGACATACCGGGTAATCTTGCCTCCGGGAGAAAGGAAGATAGCCGCCGATGGATGATTGTATTGATTGTGTTTGGCATCGTAGGTGTACTGAAAACCTACAGCCTCTGTCAGTTGTCGAATGCTCTCGGAGGTTCCGACCCAAAATTCCCAACCGCTGGGCTGGTGATGATCGAACAGGTCCTGCGAATATTTCGCCTGAGTCGCCTTTGCTTTTTGGCTCGCCTCTGCAGGATCGATGCTGATGGAAACCATCAGAAAGTCCTTGCCCAATTGCGGATTTTCCATCCGATTGAGACCTTGAACGAGTCCATTGAGTTGGGCGACACACATCCCAGGACAGTTGCTATAATTAAGCGACAACAACACCGGCTTACCGGCCTTGAGCAGTTTTGAAAGCGAGGTTGATTGACCTTGTGCATTCGTGAACACCAAATGCTCGGGAACTTGATGTCCTAATTTTTGCTCGATCCCCACGCCTTGCATGGCTTTTGGAAGATCCAAATCAGCAGCGACACCTATTCCTGCCAACCCCATTATCCAAAGAAACAAACTGAAAAGGCAAACTATCCCCCATCCCAGATTCACTGGGAATGTGCGACGGACGGGATTTGCGGCCAATTCAAAAAACATATTCTGAGTTACGCCCCTGGTGCTGGGGAAAGTTCCTTGAGGATGATCTCCTGGGCTCGTTCGATTGGAATATTGATGTAGAAAACGTCTTTTTTGGGCTCCGGATCTCCCTCCTTCGGTGCAGGAAGCCTGTCACCCTCGACCTTCTCCTTCTTATACCCGTTTAACCGCTCCAGTTGTTCACTTTTGTAAATCTCCGGTTTACCGACTTCTGACCCGGTACGGCCAGTTTTGTTCTCGGTCCAGGAGACCATGTTGTAGCAAAGAGCTTGCAAAAGTTGCAAAAGCACAATCAGGATAATGATGCTCAAAATCGCCCAGTAGGCAATCATTTTTGTGTTGAGGTCGTCGTAGCGAGCCATGTCAGTATTTTCGCTAGTGAGAGTTACAAAAGTGGGTTGGCGTAGGTCAGGGCCTCAGGCAACCTCGGATCCTTCATAGGAACCAAAGGAGCACTCCTGGCTCTTACCAAAAAGAACGACAGGAGGATCGCAAACATTCCAACTCCACCAAGGAAGTGTCCAAAGAGAGCCACGATGTTCGCGGGACCAGCATTGGGCATCACCAAAAAAGTCATATCAAGCCAGTGGACGACCAATGCCCAAACGGCCCAGAAGGTCAAACCCAACCGGTGACGTCTGACGTGTCGGCTGATCGTTCCAAGGAAAGGAATCGCGAAGTGCAACGGGATCAGAGCATAGGCCAGGAACTGCCAGCCATCCTTAAGCCGAACGGCAAACCAATAGGTTTCCTCAGGAATGTTACCGTACCAATAAAGCAGTAATTGCGAGAAAGCAATGTACGACCAAAACATGATGAAGCCGAACATGAACTTGCCCATGTCATGGAAATGCTCAACGGTCACAAATGATCGGAGTTTGCCAGCGTTCTGCAGAGCCATGCAGATCAAGATCATGGTTGCGAAAAACGCCATCATCCCAGCAGCGAAAACATAAACCCCAAAGATCGTACTGTACCAGTCAGCATCGATGCTCATCACCCAATCGAACGCAGCGAAGCTGACCGAGAGAGCAAAAATCATGATGCAGGGCCCGCTCCACTTTTGGCGAGCAAGTGAATGCTCGACGTCACCTGTGGCGTCCTGCTTTCGGCTATGGCTAAAGAAGAAATAAGCCATTAAGCTCCACAGACCGAAGTAAACGATCGACCGAATAAAGAACCATTGCTTGGTCAGATACCCGACATCGATCTTGGCTTTGACCACACTCGAATGCACTTCTTCTGGAACATTCCACTCGTATGGGATATTTTTCCCAGCAAACAAAGCTGCGATGATCGGCAAGAAGAGCAACGCTAGAAAAGGAATCGTCGACATGATCAATTCGGCAATCCGTCGGATCGATGTGCTCCAACCAGCACGGGAAACGAATTGGATCAAAATAAAGAACAGAGCCCCCAAGGCAATGGTCATGATGAACATGAAATTCGCCAAGTAGGAGTGAGCCACGAAACGCAGTTCGGAGTCAGCAGAAGACCCTTGGCCCTTCACGAAAATGCCGAACAAAGCTCCGACGACGACGAGGATCAGGCCGCCCGTAAAGAGCGGCGAAGGTTTCCACTTGGCCGGCAACTCAATCGTTTCTAGATCGTACTTGGAAGTCATAACTGTATTTCGAATGCTTGGAATTTTTTCGATGACAGGGAAAGAGGGGAAGCCCTCATTCTATTTGTTTGGTTCCGCAGGTTGCTCCGACAAACTGCTGCGTTGCTCCACGGGAACGTCTTCGATCTTGGCGTTACGCGAACGTTGCAAGGCCTTTACGTACAAGACAATAGCCCATCGCTCCTCAGGGGTGATCGATGATGCATATGCGGCCATCTTGCCCTGTCCCTTGGTAATCGTATAGAAAATATCTCCCACCGATTGTTCCTGAACACGATGTGCATGGAGCGAGGTTGGCGCAAGCCAAGTATCTTGCTGAAGACTTGCGGCTCGCTTTGCAACTAGCCCATCACCAAATCCAGCATATCCATGGCAAGCTGCACAGTACGTTTCGTACTTGGTCTTGCCAAGTTTTATGTTTGCCTCGTTGGCCTCGATCGGAAGCTTATCGAGCATCGCCGACTTTGGTGGCCTGCCCGCATCTGCTGCTTGAGTTTGAGCAGCACTGGCGATGCTATTGGTTGAAACGAAGATCTGTTTGTCTTGATCGGAGAGAGAAACACTCGCTTTCATCGGATCATACCCGAGATAGAAAGGATCTTCTTTGGTGAGTTGTTCACGCGAGACAGTTCCAGGTACGGGCGGACGCATCGTACGCCCGTCTTTGAATATCGTTGTAGTTTGCTGTGGCTTCTTCTTTGGTTGGAAATCCATGTCAAAAAAGACGTGCCAACGAGGCAAGTCGGAGAAACTTGCTCGCATGTTCAAGACAATCGCAGCAGGGATCAAACCTGCAAGCACGAGCAACAAAGCCCCCAACCAAATGGGACGTGGGATTTCAGTAGGTGATGCATCCTCGATGACTTCATCAAGCGATGCAGGATGAACGGAAGTCAACAACTCCCGGACCGATTCCCGATTGTAATACTTGTCGCTTGCATCGACATAAAGAAAGAATCGGTCGTTGGTCGCCCGATCAAATTTAGAATTCGAAAAAACCGGATTACTGAATTTGGGCAAGCCGTTGAGAGCCAGCATCCCAAGTACTGACGTAAACGCTGAGAACAAAATCGTCAGTTCGAACGATACAGGAATCGAAGCAGGGGTAATCCCGAAGGGCTTTCCCGAAATGATGTTGGCTTGATCCCCAAAGCATGGTCGATGCCGTGCACTGGAAACGGTGTGAATGCATCGGTCTTAGTGTAACCGGCATCCCGAACCTTTTCCGCTGCATGGAGCAGGTCATGTTCGTTCTCGAACTCAGCCATCCACCCACAAGCTTTTGGAGGCCGTGGCTCTTTGTTCTTTTTGACTTGGTGTTCGCTGGTATTCATATCGTTGATTATGGAAATTCGTTTTGATCAAGCTGGGCTCATCACCCCTGTTACTTTAGTGCCCGTGACCGCTGTGACCTGCATGAGGATCCTTACCCTGCAACTCGGCAGCCACTTGAGCCTGCAAATGATCCGCATGGTCTTGTGCGGACATGACACCCTTGACTTCCGATATCGCAATCGTCGGCAAATACCGACAAAATAGAAGGTATAGCGTTAGGAATACGCCAAAGCTTCCAAAGAACATCAAGCCGTCGTATAGCGTTGGGCGGTAGTATCCCCATGAGCTTGGCAAAAAGTCGCGGCTGAGCGAAGTCACGGTGATCACGAAACGTTCGAACCACATACCAATGTTCACGAAGATCGACACGATCCACATACCAACTAGGTTGGTTCGGAACCACTTGAACCAGAACAATTGAGGGGAGATTACGTTGCAAGTAACCATGATCCAATAAGCCCACCAATAGGGACCGAAAGCTCGGTTGATAAACGTAAAGCTTTCGTACTGGTTTTGGCTATACCAGGCCATGAAGAATTCGGTTCCGTAGGCAAGACCGACCAGCGAACCTGTCGCCAGAATGATCTTGTTCATGTTGTCCAAGTGCCTGAGGGTGATGAGATTCTCAAGCTTGTAAATGGCTCGCATGGGCACAAGCAAGGTCACCACCATTGCGAATCCCGAGAAAATTGCACCTGCTACGAAGTACGGTGGGAAGATGGTGGTGTGCCAACCAGGAAGCTGTGAAACTGCGAAGTCAAAGCTAACGACCGTGTGAACCGAGAGAACCAGCGGAGCAGCTAAAGCTGCAAGAAGCGTGTAAGCCTTCTCGTAAACCAACCAGTGACGCGAAGATCCTGTCCAACCCAAGCACAGCAGGCCATAAATGAATCGTCGCAGCGGAGATTTGCTTCGATCCCGATAGGTAGCAAGATCAGGGATCATCCCCATGTACCAAAACACCAACGAAGTTGAAGCGTATGTTCCAACCGCAAAAACGTCCCACAGAAGCGGGCTTCTAAACTGAGGCCACATCCACAAGTTCAAGCTTGGGTAGGGGAGCAACCAGAAGGCTAGCCAAGCTCGACCGACGTGGATGCCGGGATAGATCGCAGCACAGATAACCGCGAAGATCGTCATCGCTTCGGCCGCTCGGTTGATACTCGTTCGCCAGTTCTGCCGGAACAGAAACAGGATCGCGGAAATGAGTGTTCCAGCGTGACCGATACCAACCCAAAACACGAAATTAACGATAGGCCATGCCCAGAAGACCGGGTTCATGTTCCCCCAAATACCGACCCCTTTGTAGATCAGGAATCCGATAAGCCCCAGAAACATGACCGCCGTAAGCGATGACATTCCAAATAGAAGCCACCAAATACGGGGTTGGGGGTCTTCCGCAACCCGACAAACCATCTCGGTGACGGACGAATAAGTCTGATTCCCGGTGATCAGGGGTGCTCGACGACCCGGTATTTCTCCGGTGTTGTCAATTTCGCGAGGATTGTAGGAGCTAGTTACTGATGCCATGGTTCTCTATGGTTCTTAGTGATCGTGTCCGTGCTCGCCGTGTCCCTCGTGGTCACCGTGTCCGCCATGTCCAGGCCGAGGTGGTTGCAGTTGGCTTGCTGTCGCAAGTCGCTTGGGAACGTTTCGAATTCTCGACAGATACAAGGTTCGAGGTTTGATGTTGAGCTCTTCAAGTACCGCATAGGATCGCGGGTCATGGTGCAAGCCGTAGACACGGCTCGAGTGATCGTTCAAATCACCAAAGACAATCGCCCCTGTGGGACAAGCGTCTTGGCAAGCAGAACGTATATCCCCGTCATGAACTTTGCCGTCGCCCTTGGATCGCGAATAGATCTTTCCGTTTTGAACGCGTTGAACGCAGTAGGTGCACTTCTCCATAACCCCGCGTCCACGCACCGAAACTTCGGGATTAAGAACCAGCGACTGGAGCTTCTTCGAAGCTTGTTCTCGCTTGTCCTGCCATCCGTAGAAGTAACCGTACTCGTCGTTGTAGTTGAAGTAGTTGAATCGCCGCACTTTGTAAGGGCAGTTGTTAGCACAGTACCGAGTTCCAATACAACGGTTGTAAGCCATCGCATTGATCCCTTCTTCGGTGTGTACTGTTGCCGCGACAGGGCAGACTTGCTCGCAAGGTGCTGTCTCGCAGTGTGCACAGGCCATGGGCTGCATAACCACCTTGGCATCGATCGGGTTCTTGAACCCGGCTTGAGATTTCGCTGGATCAACATCCGCTTGGAAGTACCGGTCGATTCGCAACCAATGCATCTCACGACCACGGATGACTTGCTCTTTGCCGACGATCGGAACGTTGTTCTCAGCTTGGCAAGCTACCACGCAAGAGTTGCAACCAGTGCACTTGTTTAGGTCGATGGCCATACCCCAAGCGTGATTTTGAGCCACTTCGGGTTCTTTCCAAAGCGACTTGTTTTCGAAGTGATGCTCGACGATCTGACTCGTAAAAGCAGGGTTTTCCTTGTACTCGAAATAGGTTCCTTCACGGACGAGTTGCGGTGCCCGTTTGGCCGTCTCGGACATCCCCAAATCGTCTAAAGCAAAGTGGTCTTGGGTGGTTGCCAATCGATAGGGCTCACCAAAGGACTTGACCGTAACACCGGTGTACAAAGAGGCTTGGTTCCATCGACGGAAGCTTGAAAGATCCGTCCCGACCGCACCTGAGATCGTGCCGCCGAAATCCTTCGAGTGGCCGTAGCCGTAATTGACCGTGAACGAGCCTTCGGCATGCCCCGGTACGATGAATACTGGAAGCTTTACCTTGCCTTCACCTGAGGTAAGAACCGCCAGTTCACCTTGCTTGAGTCCCAACGCAGCAGCCGTTGCAGGGCTGCAAATAGCCGCATTGTCCCACGTCAATTTCGTGACCGGGTGAGGGCACTCTTGCAGCCATCCGTTGTTTCCAAGCCGACCGTCATATACCGTATCGCTAGGAAGAACCAGAACTTCGATGTTGGCAGGATCAAGAGCCAAAGATAGCTCTGTATCCGGTAGCAAATAACTCCTCGATTGAAGGGTTACGCCCGGAAAACCTTCGATGCCCGATTGCAATTCCTTGGCATCGACCTTGAGCGTACCTTGGAAGAGCTTCGACTCGGAGCCGGCCAAAAAGCCAGCATGAAGAGCCTCTCGCATCTTGCGAATATTCGTAAGCTGCTCCGGCTTTCTTTGGACGGTCGTGTCGGTTCCAAAGAGTTTCTCAGCCGTATCTGCGATCACAACATCGGCGGGAAGCGAATCGATCGAAAGCCCAGCGAGCATCACCAACAGCTCGGTGGCTGTCTTGCCACCCAAAAGGGGAGCGATCGTTGGCTGACAAATGCTATAGGTGCCATCCATTGCACGCACATCACCCCAGGACTCCAAGGGATGGCATCCTGGGACTGTCCAGCGAGCATAATAAGCCGTCTCGTCGTCGTAGTTCGACAAGTAGACTACATCAGCGATCTTGGTCATCGCACCAGCGAGATCGACATCGCCAGCGACCGAGAAGACTGGATTGGGAGCTAGAACCCACAAACGATCGTACTTCGACTCCGATGCATCGACGACGAAATCGTCTAGCTTCATCGACTTAATGCCGTTGATGTCCGATGGGTTTTCGTAGATCTTGACCGTCTTGCCAATATTCCCAAGCTTGTTATTGATTCGAATCGCGGCAACTTGGGCCGCTAGTGAATGGTGAGATCCAACGGCCAGGACCGCAGAACCCTTGTTGGCCAAAAGATCGCTGGCTATGCATTCGATGGCTCTGGCGATCTTCTCATCGGCATTGAGATTCTCATAAGTCGTCGCTTCTTTTTTATCTTCAATGATCGTCCCGGCATCGATAGCCTTTTCGATCCTGTTTAAAAGAGCGTCGATCTTTGACGCTTGCATCGCCAATCGGAAATCGGCCGCAGTCCCGGTAACCGAGTACTGGGATTCAACGCAGTAGAGACGATTCATCCACTCGCCACCCGGGTCGCGATGA
>JAJTFC010000144.1 GCA_021298315.1 Planctomycetaceae bacterium | reverse complement strand
GCTTTTGCGGTTGCGCGCTGGCTGCAAGCGTCATGGCATTGAGCTAGAGATCAAGCCCGATCCGCATTTCTTGACATCCCTCGAAGATATCGAAAGCTTTGTGGGCAGCAAGAAAAAACTGTTTTTCACGAATTTCTATCTCGGGCAGCGCAAGCGTTTGGACGTGCTACTCGAGCAGGATCAAAAGCCTGCTGGGGGCAAGTGGAGTTTTGACACCGAGAATCGAAAGAAGCTGCCTGCGGGGCACGAGCCACCTGAATGCGATCTAGCCGCCGAGGACGCTTATAGCAGGGAGGCTGCCAAGTACATCGACAAGCATTTCTCAGATGCCTACGGCGAACGGTTGCCTCTTTGGTATCCCACGAGCGAGCAAGCATGCCAAGGGCATTTGAAGGCATTCTTTGCCGAACGATTTGGGTTGTTCGGCGATTTTGAGGATTCCATAAGTCGCGAGCATGTGTTTTTGTACCACTCGGTCATCACGCCGATGCTCAATGTAGGCTTGATATCGCCCCAGCGGGTTGTTGATGGAGCGATCCAAGCAGGGCAGGGGGGCAAAGTGCCGATGAATTCGCTCGAGGGATTCATCAGGCAAGTGATAGGGTGGCGAGAGTACATGCGATTGGTGTATCGCAAGTTAGGGACACAGCAGCGAACGCGGAATTATTGGGAGCACGGTCGTGAGCTGCCCAATTCTTTTTACGATGGGACCACTGGGATTGAACCGGTCGATCAGACGATTCGTCGGGTGCTCAAGTATGGGTATTGTCATCATATCGAGCGACTGATGATCTTGGGCAATTTTATGCTCTTGTGCGAGTTTCATCCCGATGCGATCTACCGTTGGTTCATGGAGTTGTTCGTGGATGCTTACGATTGGGTGATGGTTCCGAACGTCTACGGGATGAGCCAGCATTCCGATGGAGGATTGATTACGACCAAGCCTTACATCAGCGGATCGAGTTATGTATTAAAGATGAGCGACTACAAGTAGGGTGATTGGGCGGGGGTATGGGATGGGTTGTATTGGCGTTTTGTGTCCAAGCATCGTGATTTTTTCAGTCGCAATCCGAGAATGAAAGTCATGGTCAGCCAGATTGACCGCATGGGAGAGAAGCTCAAAGTGCACCAGCGAACCGCCGATAAGTTCTTGAGCAGTTTGTGATGGATGCATTGTGCCTGCCAAACTCCTCTCGAGCACGAGCACGAGTAGGAGCACGAGTAGGAGCACGAGTAGGAGCACGAGTACGAGCACGAGTACGAGAACTGTTTACTTGAAGAACTTTGCAATTTCCAAGTACAGGTTCGTTAGGCCGATGACAAAGAGCAAGGCCACACTGATCCAAAGCCCGATCTCGATCCATTTCGATCCGTGCAACTCTCGACGCGTTTTGTAATACCTGAAGTACAGTGCAGCAAATCCTAGCATCGGCAGCATGACTGCTTGGGCAGAGCCACTAATGAGAACCAACCAAGCCGGGCTGGGTAAGACCCAATACACCATCAAGCAGAGCATCGGAAACAATGCGCTCAGGAACTTGACCATTCGGTCTTGGGCATACTGGTCTTTTCCGACGATATTCAAGATGCTGAGCCCATCGGTAAACGTTCTAGCATGGCTCGCATTGGCCACATAATAAGTCGAGTACAGGACCATGAAGGCACCAAGCAAATAGATCGGCGGTGCCCAGCTTCCCAGCACCGGTTCGTACATGGCCGAGAGTGTCTGAATCAACTTGGACTCCTCGGGCTGAATTCCCGAGCGATGCAAAATCCCGGCACCTAGAATGAAAAAGCCAAGCGTGGCCAGCGTGTAGATAAGCATCGAAACCCAAATATCGTAATGCATCACATTGAGCCATCCTCGGGCTCGCTCGAGCCACTGGCTACTACCATCGTCTGGGCCCGTATGCTTGGCATACCCCTTCTCGATGCACCAATAGGGATATTGAATCAATTCAGCCGCTCCTACTCCGATGATCCCTACGGTCGCCAGGGCTGTCGTGAGGGCTTTGAGTTTGTCCCCCTCGGGCAAGCCGAATGAGAGCCCTTGCAACCACTCGCTGGCGCTGATCGACCAATCGGGCTTGGACTGCAAACCGATTACCGTGGCAAGGGTTACCAGGGTGAAGATGGCCACCATGGCGGTTGAAGCCGACTGCACTAGAGAATAGCCTCCGTAGAACAATAGGGCCGCAGTGACGATGGCTACCGGGACGGCCCAGTAACGATCATCCATCGGCCTTGGTAAACCTGAGACACTCATCGAAGTCACGAGTTCCTCTGTGCTTTGCGACTTACCGCTTCCAGAAGCGTATTTCGCGAGGTAATCGCGTTTGAGACGATCGAGCTGCTGCTCGATGTTCTTTGTTTTCAGTGCCATCGCTTCCTTCTCTTGGAGGCTTGCCGATCGTGACTTGACCGACGCGAGTTTGATCTGCGTTTCGAGATTGCCGATCGTTTTATAATCGGCACCTTGAGATGTCAGAGGCTTTACGATCGCGAGAACTTGGCCAACGCTTCCAACGATCCCACCGAGCTGACCGATGCTGCAGAACCACATAAAGAACCAGTACCAAACCAACCAGTTCCCGCGTCCGGGGATTCGTGGCCCAGGAACGGTATTGAGGGCCGAGAGAGTTGGGGTTCCGGTCGAAACGGTAAAGCGACCGATTTCGATTTGAGCGAAGACTTTGACGATGCAGCCTAAGATGATCAGCCACAAGAGACTCAGCCCACCGCGAGCTCCCGTGAGGGTCGTTGCGATCAATTCGCCACTGCCTACGATGCTCGCAGCGATGATCAGCCCCGGTCCAAGGTAGGATAGAATTCCAAAAAAGCTCTTCGGGGGCGAGAGTGTCTGCGGTGGCAAATTTTCGCCCGCAGTTGGTAACTTATCAGTCATTGCAAGGTTTCTTCGACGACACGGGAGAGGCTTCGCGTATGGCGTATCGATTGCCAAAGCGGTACACTAAAGGGCGGTTTATTGCACGATCTATCTTACTCCATCCCCAAGACACTCCCAGCCATGATTGTAGGCGTTCCTAAAGAAATCAAAGAAGATGAATACCGTGTCGCGATGCTCCCTGTTGGAGTTGAGGAATTGGTTTCCCGGGGACACCAAGTGATCGTCCAAGCCGGTGCAGGGCTAGGCTCTGGACTGGCAGACGAGTCCTACGAACAAGCTGGAGCGACGCTGGTTCGAACGGGCAAAGAGGTCTTTGAGCAGGCCGACTTGATCGTCAAAGTCAAGGAGCCTCAAGCGGCTGAGTACCCGCTGATTCGAAAGAAGCAAGCGTTGTTTACCTATTTTCACTTTGCCGCCGACCGTGGGCTCACGCAAGCCATGATCGATAGCGGAGCGACCTGTTTGGCTTATGAGACACTCCGCGATAGCCAAGGCCGATTGACACTGCTGACCCCGATGAGTGAGGTTGCAGGTCGGATGAGCATCCAAGAGGGAGCTAAGTATCTTGAGAAACCTCAAATGGGCCGAGGGATCCTTTTGGGCGGCGTGCCTGGTGTCCCGCCGGCTCACATCACAGTGCTCGGCGGTGGGGTTGTCGGTGCCAATGCCGCTCGCATCGCAGCAGGCTTTCGCGCCGATGTCAACATCCTCGATGTAAACCTCGATCGGATGCGTTATCTCGATGATGTCATGCCCCCGAACGTCAACGTCATCTACTCGGATCGTTACAACGTCCGAGAACAGCTTAAGCTCGCTGATCTTGTGATCGGATCGGTATTGATCCCTGGCGCCAAAGCTCCCTATCTGGTTCGCAGGGAGGATCTTAAGCTCATGAAACCAGGGAGCGTGATAATCGATGTGGCGATCGATCAAGGAGGCTGCGTCGAGACCAGCAAGCCGACGACCCACCGAAACCCAACCTACATCGTCGACGAGGTTCTCCATTATTGCGTGACGAATATGCCTGGTGCGGTCGGTCGAACCAGCACCTTTGCGCTATGCAACGTCACCTTGCCATGGGTCGTCCAATTGGCTCAGCAAGGCATCGAGCCAGCGATCGGAGCCTCTAAACCACTTCGAGAATCCCTCAACGTGCATCACGGTAAAGTGACCAACGAAGCCGTTGCCAAAACTTTTGGCTACCCATACGCGGCTTGACGCACCGCATGCCCTGGGGCGTTGCCCCAGGCTACGCTGAATATCGCCTTTGGCGAAAAGACCTAATCGGCCAACGGCTATTCTCAACATAGCAGGGGGCATCGCCCCTGAAACACTCATCATCAATATTCCTTCTACAACCCAAAGATCCACCAGGAGTTTTCGGGGCAAACCGGCAAAATCCTTTACTTTGAAGGGACTTACACGACGGCTTTCTCTGGGAATTCAGAACCTACGGCACGCTACGATTACAACCAAATCCACTAGTGATTGGATTTGGAGTTGCTATCTGGACTCAAATTCGAGGAGTGAACCCAGGAGTTTCCTCGAAAGTGCTCTTATAAGATGCTATCATGGGGGGACGCTCAGCCCTTCCCGAATCCCACCTGTCTCTACCCACCATTTCGATCGGCTTGCGAGCCTGAGCTCCATGTCGGTACCCTATCGAGAGCTTCCGTGAGTTCAAATCCTCTATTTCGTTGGCTCAAGCCGGCAGATATCGAAAGAGTCTCTGCGTTGCAATTGCTCGCACGGGATGTCGTCGAAGGTGTAACGGGTGGTATCCACCGATCTAGGCATATTGGAGCAAGTGTCGACTTCAAAGAACATCGGCCTTATGTTCATGGAGATGAGATCCGCTCGATCGATTGGAAACTCTTCGGCAAGACAGATCGACTTTATATCCGGCAGTACGAAGATGAGACGAACGTCCGAGGTACGTTGGTGGTCGATCAAAGTGGTTCGATGAACTACAGTGGTTCGCGTTCCAATCAGATGACCAAACACGACTATGCGATCCGCTTGGCCTCCTGTTTGGCTTACCTATTTGTATCGCAGCAGGATTCCGTTGGTCTGGTTACATTTGACACAACGATTCGCAAACACATTCCTCCGCGATCTAGGCCAAACCACTTGCGGGTCTGCTTGGAAACCTTGGCCGATTCCGAGTGCAAGGGGGAGACCGAGCTTGGAGGAGTATTGCATCAACTGTTGAGTATCTGTCGCAAGCGAGGCTTTGTGATTTTGCTCTCGGACTGTTTTGGAAATGCCGAATCGCTATTTAAGAGTCTTTCGATGCTTCGGGCTAACTACCAAGAGGTTTTGCTATTTCAGATCATCGATGATGACGAAGTGGACTTCCCTTTCCAGAACAGAACCATGTTTCGTTCGCTCGAACTCAGAGAGCAGCAAATGCTGGTCGATCCACTGTCATTGCGTCAGACTTATTTGGCGAATTTCAACAATCATCAAGAAGCGATCCGAAGCGGTTGCAAGCAGAATCGCATCGATTGGATCCCTGTTCGAACCTCGGAGTCCTTTAGTTCTGTACTGGCCACGTATATCTCGCATCGAGGGCAAGCATGACGTTTCTGAATGCTTTGCTCGCCTTTGGAGCGACGGCCTTTTCGGTTCCACTGATCATCCACTTGCTGAATCGTAGCAAGTATTTGACGATCGATTGGGGGGCGATGCAATTCCTGGATTCATCGGTCAAAGTCAATTCGCGACGAATCCAATGGAAGCAGGTTTTGTTGCTTCTGATTCGATGCTTGATCCCTGTGCTCTTGGCACTTGCGATGGCAAGACCACTGATTCAGTCATGGAAGGACACCGCTGGCTCGACACCCATGAGCTTGGCGATCCTTCTGGACGATTCCCTTTCGATGCAAAGTGTGCATGAGACGCAGGGCCGAGTCGGTGAGAACCGCACTCGGCTACAGCAAGCCGTCATGCAGATTCAAAAGATCTTAGAAGAGCTCCCCGGAGGCTCCGATGCGGCGATCATTCTCGGCGGAAAACCTGTTCAACTGTGGGCTGAGCACCAACCTAGCGAGCTCGCCCAACGCTTGGTGTCTCTCAACGATCGAATCGAGTCGGCGGGGCGATTGGATTTGTCCGAAGGTGCCCGAGAAGCTGCAAATTGGTTAGACAAAAGCTCCAATCCCAGACGGCATCTGCTTGTGGTTTCCGACTTCCAAGCCTCCGAATGGAAGCCCGCTGTGCAAGATCTTTCCCGGGATATCGCCAATCAGCTATCGGGGCGCAGCGTCCCAATCGCTTGGAGTTTTCTTAATGCAGTACCCGCCGCAGGGCAGTCGAGAGAAGCGAACATTTCGATTCAAAGCGTTGAAACGATCCCGTCCCAAGTTGCCCCGCAGGGAAAACTCACCATCATCGCTTCGCTTCAAAACGACTCGCAAGAGCCCATCGTTGTGCCCTTGGTCCTCATGGATGGGCTCGATGAGGTCCAGCGACAGTCGGTGTCGATTGCAGGCAACTCGACTTCGACTGCTCGGTTTGTATGGTCACCGACGAAGGCCGAAGACACTCTACTAAAGATTTTTGCCGATCACGATGATTCGAATCCAAAGGATCATTCGATCGCCAAGGTTTTGCGGGTTCGCGAGCCAGCCAAGATTCTCATCATCGACGGGGATCGTAAACGCGAGGCGATGCAAAGTGAATCGGACTTTGTCCGTTTAGCATTGACCCCCTTTTCGCTTCTGAGGGGAGAACCCGGTGATTTGTTCACCACATCGGTTGTCGATGCCGGAGGATGGAATGAAGCCATGCTCAAAGAGGTACAGGGGGTGATCTGTTGCAACCTTGCTGATCTGAATCCTGATCAACGCAAATGGCTTCGAGCCTTCGTCGAGCGCGGTGGAGGACTGCTGTTTAGCTTGGGCGACAAAGTCCAGGTCGATAAGCTCAACGCTTGGGAGAGTGTCGCAGATGGTGGTTTGCGGATCGGCAATTACGCGGCTCGCACGCCATGGGAAGGATCCATCAAACCGACGGCAAGTCCAGCCTTTGAACTCTCGAAAGCCTCTCTGGATTCTTTGAATTCCGTTCGGTTTGTGGCTCGAAACACACTCAAGATCGATGAGTCTTCGAAAGTTTCTCCTGTGGTTTCATTGGCCTACGAAGACGACCATCCATTCTTGATCAGCTTGCCGATCGGAGCAGGGCGGTGTTTTTGGATGACCAGTGGCTGCGATGAAGGGGACAGCAATCTCCCGTCGCTCCCGGTCTTCCTGCCATTGATTCAGCGGATGATGACTACAACGATACGTTGGCCTGCAGGCTGGAGTGAGACGCCGCTTGGAGAGCCTTGGATCGAGAACAACAATATTTCACTCAAGCCTGAAGTGAAAAAGCTGTCCGTTCAATTGCCTGGAGCAACGACTCAAGAGCTAGCGATTGACCCAAGTAAGCCCGTCGAGCTCGGAACTGCTAGGCTCGAAGGAGTCGCACAAGCAATGGCAGGCGATGTGAGGCTTTACCATGGTTTTTCCAATTCCCCGATCGATCGCAAACAGGAGCTTGCTCGGCCACTCCTTGCTCCCGAGGAGTTAGAGTCGATCGCCAAGTCGGCTTCGGCATCGGTTCACAGCGATGCGAATCGATGGCTTGACAAGGAGCGTTCCAACTCGAGCGGCAAAGAACTCTGGACATGGTTTTGGCTAGGGCTATTAGCTATGTTTTTCGCCGAGATGTTTCTGCAGCAATCGCTTTCGCCTCGCACTGCAAAAACAATGGCACCTTCGGCACCTATGAATGCCAGCCCTAGTAGCAAGCGAGGTGCAGCATGAGTCGATTCGAGTTCAACGGACTCTTGCCTGTATGGTTGGTGATCCCATTGTCAATGGCTGCGATGGCTTTCGTATGGTTTTGGTACTATCGAGAATCAAAGTTCGCGAGGGCACCTTTCAACTGGCTCTTGCCGACGTTACGAGCGGCAGCCTTGGGAGGTATCCTGTGGATGCTTGCTGGTCCGGCATGGGTACGCGAGTGGGTCTCGGGAGAGCTCAGCCGTATCGCGGTGCTTGTCGATACTTCCGGCAGTATGGAACTCAAAGAAACGGAGTCCTCCGAGAGCACTCGTCTGGATCGTGCGACACAGTGGCTGAGCAGTTCCTCGGAGAAAGAGCCCGGATGGCTCGATCAGCAACGGTCTCGATTTCATCTAAGACTCTTCCCTTTTTCTGATGCAGCCGATGGCTCAGGTCAGACGACCACGGAATCGACTTGGGACTCGACAGTTGATCGATCCACCAAACCCACGCGCGTGGAGATGGCTTCCAATGGGAGCAAGACAGCCATCGGTGAGGCTCTTTTGTCGGTGATCCGATCTTCAAGTTCGATTAGCTCCGCAAAAAGTCCCTCGGAGGGATCAGCGAAGCTTACCGGTGCTGATCAACAAACCACTGCACCTGAGAAGCCTTATGCTGCGGTGGTTCTTTTGTCCGATGGTCAGAGCAATGCCGGGGAATCCCCGAGCTTAGTTGCAGAGCGATTCTCGCAAGCCTCAATACCGATCTTTGCGATCGGATACGGCCGCGAAGCAGAACCAGAAGACGTTGGGATTCTTACCGTCGAGCATTCTCGCAGCATGTTTCGAGCCGATTCCTTTCAAGGCACTGCTACGATCAAACAACAGCTTCCGGCAGGTCGTGAATACCGTATAGAAATTCGCTCCGGTGGACAAATCGTGTGGAGCAAATCTCTGGAATCCGACGGTAGTCCAAGTCGGACGCTCGAGTATCGGATTGCTGGAGAAAAGCTTTTTGCGGCTCAGCAATCGGCATCTCGATCCAAAGCGATTCCTTTGGATTTGCAATTCGAGGTCATCTACGACGGCCAAGACGCTTCGGCTCAGAA
>JAJTFC010000143.1 GCA_021298315.1 Planctomycetaceae bacterium | reverse complement strand
GTAAGATCGTAGGGTACGTGAAGCGGTCCCTGGTATTTATTGCCTGGACCGTCATCGCTTATCCCTGCCAATTATTTCGCGAACCATGGAAGGGCAAAGGACCGCGCAACGTACCTTGGAGCGATTAGCCACGTTTGCAGCGTCAAGGTACGTTCCGCGGTCTCGACTTCATCGTCAAACATGCAAGAGTAATGGAGCTAGTCGATGTCGTGGGCTTTCATGATAACATCAAGAGGACCGCTGCACGTACCCTACGGGACTAATTAAATATGGCGGACGGCACATGGAATGTGCCTGCGACTATGTACCTTCGAGCATCCGAAGAGGTTAAAATCTTTCATCGAACCAGCGTATAAGCCTCACTGAGCCCTGTGATCGCGATTGCTAGATAAGGTTCCACTCCTAGCGCCGAGTTCCCGGACGCAAAAGTGCTGAATGTGGTGACGCCGCGCAGCGGTGGCAGGCTCGACTCAAGGCACTATTTTTTGTATTATGAAAATTCTGCGATGGACGCTAATAAGCCGCCGGCTATCTACTTTATGAAAACCTGATTCATAGAAAGACATCTCCATGACCCGAAAATTGCGAATTGAACAACTGGATTCAAGAACCCTTTTTGCGATCGATTTCGATATCGATGCCAATGGACGCATCGATAGCCTCGACCCTTTAGCCATCGTCGATTCGCTCAATGGCGCTAGAGCCTCCAGTGCGCGCATGGATATTGATGGAGACGGAAAAGTTTCGGCATCAGACCTGATGAAACTCACCAATGAATTCAATTCGAATATCAATGAACCTTTTGCTCGTATGGCTCCCGGGGGTGGGAACGGCGGAGGAGGTAGTACCAAGGTCACTTATCAGTACTGGCGATCTGGTTCATCGGCTGACTCCCTAGCGGCTTCTGTCTCCGGTGGATTAGGGCTTATGGGTGGCGGATTGGATGTCGACCGATTGTTCCGATGGATGGGCGAGAAGAGCTACCCTATGGATAGCAATGGCAATGCTACAGGTAAAGGGGGCGACTTTCTCGTTCTGCGCGCTGCGGGAACCGAAGCTTATAACCCTTACATCGAAACACTAGTGAACATGAATTCAGTAGCAACGCTGTTGTTGCCAGACAGGGCTAGCGCCAGCAACCCAACGGTGCTTGACATCATCAGCAAGGCTGAAGCGATCTTCATCGCCGGTGGAGACCAAGCCAACTACTTTAACTATTGGAACGAAACACCCGTCGAGGACGCGATCTACAACGCGATCAAACGCAATGTTCCGATCGGTGGAACCAGTGCCGGGCTTGCGGTTCTAGGTGACTATGATTTCACCGCATCGACGGGAACCTCTATTGTATCCAACGACGCATTAATGAACCCTTACAACTCGGCCATTACGATTGATGGCACCAACAAAGCTGACGGTTTCTTAACCCCTCGCGACACGACTATCGTTAACGATTCGAGCGTCACGAGCATCCTCGGGCTACTGGCTAACACAATCACCGACTCGCACTTCCGACAGCGGGATCGACTTGGTCGTCTCGTGACCTTTATGGCCCGCTTGGATGCCGATGACCTCGTGAAACAAAGTGCAGGAGCAAGCGTCAAAGGGATCGGGATCAATGAGCAAACCGCCTTGCTCATCGAGCCCAGCGGCAGTGCAATTGTGGTTGGCAACGGACTGACAAGTACCACCGATTTGCCCCGATCGGTCTACTTTATGGAGCATACCGTGGCCGCTGGAACGCAGCAATTGACCTCACCGCTGACCTACACCGACACGAAAGTCACTCGGGTCGATTATGAGCCCGCAACAAGTTCGTTTACACTTTGGTCATCCTTTCCAGCGACGGCCAAAAAGTATGCAGTCAGCGCGACAGGTAAGTTGGCAACCCGCAAAACCGCTGAGTTAACCTCCACCTCTGCTGCTGGTATTTACGGTTAAGACCCGTGACGAGCCTCCTAGACCATCCTGCTATCAGTGGCCGGTACTTGTTCCCACAAGACCGAAGGCTCGCGCGTCCCTACATCGCCGAGGTCAATGGTGTCAAACTGGCTTGTTACTACCGAGTCACTGATCCTAAATCGCTGACTCTGGTCCACTTCCACGGCAACGGCGAAGCCGTCGCCGACTATGTCCCTTACATGGCAGACCTGTACGCGTCACTCGGCCTCAATCAACTATTGATCGAGTATCGAGAGTATGGCGGTTCATCAGGACAAGCAAAGGTTTTCGAAATGCTTGGGGATGGCCAAGCGGTCATGCAAGCCGTTGGCCTCGCACCCCAACAGGCGATCGTCTTTGGACGCTCGATGGGGTCTCTCTATGCAATCGAGCTTGCATCCAGACAACCGGATATCGCTGGACTGATCCTTGACAGCGGTATCGCGCATCCGTGCAAGCGATTCCTCAATGACAACTATTTGAATTCCGTAGGCATCTCAAAGGCCGACCTCCAAGCTGCAATCCTCGAACACTTAGACCATCGCACCAAGCTCTCCCGCTATAGAAATCCTCTGCTGCTGTTACACGCTCAGCATGACGGTTTGATTGACGTATCCGAAGCGGAAACGAACTACCAATCCTCAAACTCCGAGCGAAAACGGCTCGTCAAATTCCCGGTCGGTGATCACAACTCGATCTTCATCGAAAATCGTCGGGAGTACCTTGCAGCCCTCCAAGAGTTCATCCAAGGGATTACGGCTTCACCTTCGATAGGGTGGCTTTAGTAAAAGCCAAGGGAGGACGATCCCTAGTCCCCATTCGGCGGCCGTAAGCCATAAGTAGATCGCATGCTGGGAGTAAAAGTTCGCTGGAACGGTTTCGCTACGGAAGTCCATCTGCTGCGTAAGAAAAGCATGTCCTGCAAATAGCAGTGTGGTCAATACTCCAAGAGTCCCGCATGCGGCCCAAAGGAAACGACTCGAGCAGCGATAAGCTTCGATGGCCAGAGCAAGTGTCATCAAGACGCACAGTAGGTTATGCCACTGAGTCACACGCTGGGTAATGAACCCTTGGGCCACACTCCCAATTTGCTCAGTTCCGGTTGGAACAACCACGATCGCATAAAAACTCAGGCCTCCCCACCAAAAGGCCCAGAGAATCCATATCACGGCTCGCCAAAAGTCTTTCACGCTAAATACCTTCTGATCACCAGTGTAACTCAATCAAACCAAACCAAACATGCCTCCTCTTACTCCCCTCGCCCCGCTTCTTTGAAGTTGCGATATTCGGGTGTTTCGGATTGTCAATCGATGTTTTTCCTAGCTTTTCGTACTCGTACTCCGCGGTAGCAGTACTCGTACTCGTACTCGAAGTGAGGGCATCGAGTACGAGTACCATTTCATTGAGCACGAGTACGATAAAAGACAAAACGCGCAACTCCAATGCCGCTTTGGGCCGGGGGTGAGGGGTTGGAGTGCATTAGTTTGCGTTGGCGTTGGGGCGTCACAAGGATGAGAATCTGGCGTTTCCTGGTTCGAAATGGTTTAAAATCTGTAAAAAATCCAAGGATTATGGCTAACAAACCAAGTTTTCGATCGGCATATTTCGCATGGATATGGACTCGTTTTTCTAGTTCTGAGAGCGACGGCAATGTAAATAGGTTTATCATGAAGCACAAAATTGGTGACTCTGTGTTAAACCTTTACCAAAAAAACATGCAAATCCATCGCAAAATCATTTTCTACCTTAGCTCTAACCTCTTGATCCTCCTGGTCTGGACGGCCACTTTTTGTGCAAACGCCCAGCAACAGACAAGTTCCGATCGAGGGCCAAAACTGCTAGTTCCTGGTGAGCACGGCATCGGTCGCTTCGTCGCAGATAAGTCTTACAAGGACTTGGATGGAACAACCTACCGATTGCATGAGGATTCTGAAAGCCTCCTGACTGTCGTTGCTTTTACCAGCACCAGTTGTCCGATCAGCAAGAAGTACTTGCCGACACTCATCGATCTGCATGAGGAATTTTCTGCTCGGCAAGTCCGCTTCATTTTGGTCAATTGCATTGCTACCGACAAGCTCGATGAGATGAAATCTGCTGCGGATCGATTCAAGTCCAAGGTCCAATACGTCAACGACCAAGACTCGACGCTTGCAAGCCATTTTGGAGCGACAAGCACGACGGATGTGTTTGTGCTCGATCGCTCCAACACGATCGTCTACCACGGTGCGATCGATGATCAATATGGTTTTGATTATTCGATCGATGCGCCTCGAACGAGCTACTTGCGAGACGCCTTGTTAGCATCCCTCGATGGGCGGCCGGTTCTGCTTTCGGCAACCGGTGCCCCGGGCTGCTTGCTCGATAGAAAACTCGATCCGCCCGCCGCCGCTGCTGCTCAGATCACCTATCACAATCAAATCTCCCGCCTGCTGCAGCGGCATTGTGTCGAATGCCATCGCGAGGGTGGTGTCGGACCTTTCAAACTAGACACCTATGACGATGCTCTGGCTCATGCTCCCATGATTCGCCAGGTGGTCGAGCAAGGCACCATGCCACCTTGGTTTGCCGCACCTCCTAAAGACCAATCTAGATCCCCTTGGGTCAACGATCGATCGTTGTCACCTACTGAGAAACAGCAACTCCGTGAATGGCTTGGCAATAAGATGCCCTCGGGAGATCCCAAGGAGTCTCCGGCACCGAAAACCTATACCGATGGTTGGTTGATCGGTAAGCCGGATGCGGTATTTGAATTTGATAAGCCCGTTGCGGTCAAAGCGACAGGCACGATGCCTTATCAAAATGTCTGGGTCGATACTCATCTGGATCAAGACCGATGGGTGCAAGCGATCGAGGTACGCCCGGGGAATGCAGGAGTTGTCCATCACGTGTTGGTCTTCGTCCAGGAGACCCAGGAGTCCGATGGACCTCGGGACGATGCTGCCGATGAACGGGGTGGTTACTGGGGAATTTATGTTCCAGGAAACAGCACGCTAGTCTACCCAGAAGGGTATGCCAAAAAGATTCCGAAAGGGGCTCGGTTGCGTTTCCAGATGCACTACACACCCAATGGTACTGCCACCGAGGACAGGACTCGCATCGGGTTGGTATTCGCGAAAGAGGAGCCCAAGTACGAGGTCCGCGTTGCAAGTGTCGTCAATACAGGGTTTAGGATTCCGCCGGGTGAGGAAAACTATCCGGTCGTCGGGAGTATCAAGAACATCCCTGCCGATGTACAAGTCTTGGCATTCCTGCCGCATATGCATTTGCGTGGCAAGGCAGCCAAGTATGAATTGATCTCGGGCGGAAACACTCAAACGTTGCTCGATGTCCCTCGCTATGATTTCAACTGGCAACTTCTGTACCGTTATGCCCAGCCCCTGAGCGTCAAAGCGGGCGATACGCTTCAGTATACCGCTTGGTACGACAACAGCCGCAACAACCCGGCCAATCCGAATCCGAACAAGGAGGTTCGTTGGGGCCCACAGACTTACGACGAAATGCATCTAGGGTATGTCGAATACATCGTCCCTGGGGCTGAGCTTGGGGATCCAAACCCACTGTCGGCACGCAATCGATTGCGTGGAGCGGTTCGTGGAGCATTGGGGGGAGCAGGTTCGGGACGATTGAATATGGGAGCTGCTCTATTTCGGCAATTGGATACCGACCGAGATGGCAATGTCACGCGCGATGAGGTCAAGGCCAGGTTTCCGAGCAATCCCGCCGCATCGACGACGATCTTCGATCGGCTCGATAAGGATCGCAATGGCAAGCTCACGGCAGAGGAATTCAAAGAGCTGAGTGAGCTTATAGGGCGATAGTGTTAACCATTGTTCCAAGGGTCATAAGAATGGTTCCTCAGGTGTTTTTGCGGGTGAAAGCTCGGCTTTTTCGTACTCAGCTTCGCGGTACTCCTACTCGTACTCGTACTCGAAAATGCTTGAATCGATTCAAGACGATCAGCTTTTTTTAGGAAGCTGTAACCCCAGTATTTGGTCCGTATGTCGACGACATCCTCATACATCCCTTCGAGGACGAGTACGAACAGACCCAGTGGCATCAATTCTCAGCCACGATAATTCGCAAAGAACCATAAGAATGAAACCTATATCTACTGCCGCAATAACTGTTTTTTCTTGGTTGTCATTTTTCGCACAGGCCATTGGTGCTGTAGAAACCCAAGACATTACACTTGTCGATGAGAAACGGGACAAGCGGCTCGAGTGCCGAGTTTATTTTCCTAAGCAGGGAGGCGATCTGCCACTGATCGTCTTTTCTCATGGCTTTGGAGGGGATAAGACAGCCTTTGCAGCGATTAGCCAACACATTGCCGAGAGTGGATATGTACTAGTGCATCCGTCGCACACCGATGGTTTCGGACGAAGCGGAACAAGGTTGGGCACCGGAGGGCTTAGAGGGATCCGTTCCGGCGGAGGTCTGGCGGGACTACTTGATGACCCGGCAAAGATCGAGGGGCGAGTTGGGGATGTCCTCTGTGTCATCGATAACATCGAACAGTTGTATGAAAAGATCCCCGTATTGAGTGGCCGCATTGACAACAAGCGGATTGGGGTTGGGGGCCATTCCTATGGTGCATACACATCGATGCTACTCGGTGGTGTAACGGTCGATCTGGACGGAGCTAAAGCTCGCAGTTTTGGCGACCAGAGAGTGCGCTGCATTATGCCAATCAGTGGACAAGGGACCGGTCAGCAAGGGCTCACCGAAGAAAGCTGGGCGAACCTCAAACTGCCGATGCTTACAATGACAGGTTCGAAAGACCAGGGGGCCACGGGCCAGGGGCCGGATTGGAAAAAAGAGCCTTTCAAATTCAGTCCAACGGGGGATAAGTATCTTGTTTATATCGAAGGGGCCAACCACTTCTCCTTCGGCGGTTTGGGTCTGCGCCAAACCGATGTTGCTCGAGCGGTGAAGACAACATCATTGGCATTTTGGAATGCGTATTTGAAAGATGACCAGCAAGCGAAGTCTGCGCTCCAATCGTCCGAAATCGCCAATGGCTTAGGTGGTGTGACAATCACTCATAAGTGACATGCGTTCTACTCGTCTTGGAAACGCCTGAATCGATTCAATAATTCCTGCCAAGCCGTCCATGGGATGAAAAACTTCAACTAATCTGATCATTTCTTGCTAACAAATCGAGTTCCTCGTCGGCAAGTTTCCCATGGAGAACGACCCAGCTGCAGAAATTCGCGAACGTATGGCCCGCCACTGGCTCTCGGCCGAAACATCGATCCGCGCTTATGTGGCAGCGGCGATCCGAGCTCCAGCCGACCGAGATGATGTCGTTCAGCAAATCGCCTTGACCGTCGCTCGGCGATTCGAGCAGTACGATCCGCAACGTCCCTTCCTGGCTTGGGCTCTGTGGCTAGCCAAATCAAGGATCATCGACTTTTATCGCGCCCAAGGTCGCCAGCAGGAGATTCTCTCCGAAGTGATCCTCGATCAAATCGCACAGCGGTTGGTTGAGAATCAAAACGAGACTTCGCCTAGATTGCGAGCTTTGGAAGTCTGCTTGGAGAAACTTCCCAAACACTCTAGGTCGTTGATTCAACTTAAGTACCACGATGGTTTTTCCATCGAGAAGATAGCCGCCAGCATGAATTCGACCCCAGGTGCAGTTCGCGTCGCTTTGCATCGAATTCGAAACTTGCTTGCCGATTGCATTAAGCAACGATTACTGAGCGAGTCCGATCGATGATCCCGAATGATTTAGCGATGCAAATCGACCGATGGCTTGATGACGATTTGAGCCAGCAAGACTCATTGGTGCTTGTCGAATCGCTCAAACGAACCGAAAACGCCCCTGAATATCTGGCCGATCGAGCGTTGCTCCACACCCTTTTATCGCAGTCGATCTGGTCATCGCCTCCTGAGATCTCCAAGCCGCTAGCTAGGCGGCGGTTTCGGGTCGCCAAACCGATCCTGCTGGTCGCCTGCGCTCTCTTGGTGATCCTCGGGATCCTGAGCCCCTGGGTTTCAATGCCAACGGTTCAAGCTAGTGCCGAGCGAGTGCTCAAGAGAACACTCGTTGCAAATCGTCCAACGAGCGATCGACGGTACTCGGTTCGCGTTGAATATGAACGGCAGCGATCCAAGCCATCGATGCTGTCGGTTCGCAACGGGCAATTTGTCCAGTCCTTCGAAACCGCAGGACGCAAGCTTGTATGGGGCAAATCCCCTTCGGGCGATATTTGGTTTACGATCGATGGACATTCCGTTGCAGTTTTTCAAGAGTACGAAATCCCCTCAGCGCTCGAGGAGGTTTGCGACCTTAGAACACTCGATTTACGAATCCTCATCGAGTCGCTCTTGAAGGATTACAATTTCCAGAGATTCGAGCATTCGGCGAATCGCGATACGATCACTGCGGTACCAAAATCGCAAGCGATTCACCCCAGATTTAACAAGGTTCAGATGGAAATCGATCCAGTCTCCTTGCTCGTTCACAAAGTGGAACTCGATCGCGCGTTTCAAGGTCGCACACTGGCCAAGGTAAGCTTCGAGCTCGAAGAAATCACAACTCATGAGGAGGACTTTTATCATTGGAAGAGCCACGTGCGAAGCGATGCAGAAGTCCTCGAACTGGGGGCGCGTCGGGGGCAGCGTGCCGAACTGCTTCGCGATTTTCTACAGCTCATTCGAAGCCCTAACTACCGCTGAACGCTAACCTTTAGAAACTACCTGCAAGGATCTTTCGATGCATCCCCGAACTCATTTCGACTCCACAAACCTGTCGAGCATTTCAACCGTCTTGGCACCTTTTCTATAGCTGCTAAATATCGCCCAGGCACAAGATCGATCCGGAGCAGACAAGGGAGCAAACTCTTCTTTGATCCAGCGGTTCGAC
>JAJTFC010000142.1 GCA_021298315.1 Planctomycetaceae bacterium | reverse complement strand
CAACAGCTTTACAACCAGATTTTTACCCAGCCATACCGAAATCCAATCAGCGGAGCGACCTTCAACGCATGGCTCTGGCCTTGGGATATGGGTCCGAACTCCGCGTTCCTTCCTTGGCGAACCCAAGTTGCAAGCCTTCGCTGCCCATCTGACCCAGGTCGGATGAACCCAGATGCAAACTGGTTCGATGACGGTTCTGCTCGTACTAACTACACGATGTGCTACGGTGACACCACCGAAAACAACGACCGTGACTGGCACCCTGCTGCCAACCGCGGTATGTTCCAAGGTCGTTACCAAAAGCGAATTTCCGAAGCATCTGACGGTATGGCTTTCACCGCTCTGTTGGGTGAAATTGGAACGACTCCTAGCCAAAACATGGGTTGGGGTGCTGGAAAGTACAGAGTCCAAGGTGGTATGGCAATCAGTGTTGGCGGCATGAATTCTGGCACCGGCGTTTTGGCCTGCCGAAACTCCGTCCAAGGCGATCGCTATGTCGTTACGAATCTTGGTGGTCACTGGCGCGGTGTGCGTTGGGGCGATGGTCACCCATCCTTCAGCGGGTTCACAACGATCCTTCCACCGAACCGAGCATCTTGCAACAATGTTGGTGGTGACTGGGAGTGGGGTATCTTCTCCGCAAGTAGCTACCACGGATCCGGAGCTCACGTAGCCTTCGGTGACAACAACGTTCGCTTCATCCCCAACTCGGTGGATGCTGGCGATGCCGGACGAGATCCACCTCTTGGGTTTGACGGTGCTCGATCCAACGCTCCTAGCCCTTACGGTGCTTGGGGTGCGATGGGTACTCGCGACGCGGGTGACATGTGGGATGCTGCTAGCATCGAGTAACGATCCGACGCAGTCTATCTGCTAAAAAACGAAACCGGGCTTGGTTCGATCAGGCCCGGTTTTTTTATTTGGTTCTCCATAGATGTTCAGTTCAGTGGTTTATGCCACTTTCCCCAAACTTCCCGTTGTTCCGTCTTTACTCCAATCCCCGCAATTCTCTATCATCTAGAGGAAGGCGATTCAAAGGACGGATCGCAAGTGTTAGTTTAGACCGGACCAAGTGGTCCAAGGTAACGGTCATGAGCGGATTATGGACGATCTTGTTGCTCGCGTTTTCTCAGCCCGATGAGCTTCTCCCTGCACCTAAAAACGAGGCGTTGCCCAAACCCTTGATGGTATCGAGCAACATGGAGCCCCAGCAACTGCCGGTAGTTGCTCCTGAGTGCAAGATAGGATGGGGGACTGATCCGCAAGACCGCTCGATGTATCTGGTTATTCAAATGGCTCCCGAGTCGATTGCCCAGTTCGCTGCGGGTGGCAAATCCATGGAGCTCGAGAGCATCATTCCAACAGCACTCCGAGGTCGTGTGCAGAAGGTGATCGTGCGGGTGGGCAGTGGGCCTGTGGAGCAAAGTCCTCCGGAGTCCGAGTTGGATCGACTGCCAGCCCTCAATGCAAACAATGCCGTATCGGGCTCGCCCCTGATCTCGAACTTGGATATGCGGTCTCCGGTTAGCATCGATTCACCTCGTGGTACTGAGCGATCATCGGCAGAGATCGTTACTACATCGGGTAGTCCCCAGTTGCCGGTCGTTCCAGGACTGAGTCTTCCTGCTGCTCCAAGTCCGACGTTGCCGAGCACTTCGGCCCCAGCAATGAGTCGCGATGTGTTGCCTACGACGAGTCCACCGATGACACCTTTGCCAACGACGACTTATTCAACCCCGATTGTTTCGAATCCGGTTCCGTCGACTGCAGTCTCGCCACCTGCTTCGACATCTTCTTGGGGTGGTGCCACAGCACCTAGCAGTTACGCAAATGATGGTTTTGCTCCGATGCCAAGATCGGTGCCAACGACCTTGAATCCGTTTGGCAAAAGCGGGCTTGCCAATACCAGCACAACAAGCCAAGGCAATGTGACATACAGCAGTTCAAACCCAACGCCCGCTTATGGAAACTACAATGCTGTTCCGCATATGGCTAGCAACCCGAATGCACCGCAGGGTGGGTATGTCTTGCCTAGCGATAATTACTCGGGCTATGCGCAGAACCAAAATGGTTATGTTCAGAACGGATACATTCAAAACGGCTATGCGACTCAAATGCCTAGCAATCCTGTGTTGCCGATCCCGCAAGTTGCCACGCGACCGTTGCCCTCGACGGCCAACCCTCCTTCGCTGACTTTGCCCACTTCTCCACATCGTGATGTCGATTTGGCAACCGCTGCACCTCGAGGTTCACTTGTTCCGTTCTTCTTGGTTCTTTCGTTTATCTTGAACGTTTACTTTGGTCTGTGGCTCAATCATTTGAGTACCAAATATCGGCATTTGCTCGGCAGTGTTCGCGGGCTTACGCCATCGACATTAGAAGGTTGATGCGGATTTTGAAACACAGAGTCACAGAGAGCACAGAGGATGTAGAGGAGAGAGAACGGCTAAGCGTTCACAACGAGATTGAGTTTCCGATCTGCAACGGCGATCGTTGCGGTTGTGCCGCTGTCGAAGGCAATGAAATCCTTTTCAACGCCATCGCTGAAAATCACACCCCCGCTTGGCATTTGCGAGGTTACCAGTAGCGGTTGGTCATCTTGGATCGTTCCTGTGATCAAAGTTGCCTGCGACGATCTGCTGACGAAAGGTTCTCGTACGTAGTAGACTAGGGTCTCTTGGCGGTAGTCGAACCGATAGTTGTCCCGAGTTTGTTGGCAAGGCTCGACGTTTTCTGCCGCTTCGACGATAGCAGCTGAACCCGTCAAGATCGAGCGAGACCAGCCCGTTGATCCAGCACCGGTCGAGACGATGATCCCGCTTGATGACTGGTTCTCCGATTGATCGCCATGAGAGATTCGGTACCTTGCAGAGGCATGAGTGCAGTAGCCGATGAAAAGATCGTTCAGAGCGTAGATCGTTTGGCCGTTGTTCAATGAGGCCTTGGCCATCGTCAAGCGATCCACTTCGTAGTGCCCTGATACCACTTTACTAAGTATCTTTTGCGAGAGCCCTACATGAAAGGGCAAGAGGATTCCATCGATGCGTTGCGGGTCGGGGTTGAAGGCCACCAGCGGCTGATGATCAAGATACTTTGCTGTGTTGACCACCAATCCGTCTTGGCCAAGAACCACGACGAGGTCTTTTGGCCCGAATAGAAAATTCGCTAGGAACGATCGATCGATCCATTGGCAACGCAGATCGGGTAGCGAGCGATTCAGGAGATCGAGAGATTGCTTGAAGGCTTGGTGTGCGCTTGCATACTCTTCGAACGAATCCCCAAGTCTTTCGATATAGAATCGGGCTTGGGCTTCGGAGTTGTATCGCTCGATCAATTCCTCGAGCGCCGTCTTTCGGGTCACTACAACGATCTTATCAAACGCCAACTCAGGCATGGTAAATGATTTCGGTTTCTCAATTGTTTTTAGAGGTGAAAGCCTGGTTTGTTCGTACTCAGCTTCGCGGTACTCGTACTCGTACTCAAAGGGCATGAGTCAATTCGAGTTGATCGTCCAAGTCAACTACATTCCTACACGTTCCTTCGAGTACGAGTACCGTTTCACTTAGTAGGAGTACGAGTACGAGTAACATTGGATTGAGTACGAGTGGACATGATTTCTAGCGATCGTTGTACGACGAATCTTGCTTAGGGGGTGGATTCAGGAGTCCGGCGAGTATCTCCGACGTGATATTCAGCTGGCCTACTTTATCGGCGTTTAGGCCCAGGACTCGCATCGATTCGGCTAGGAGTAGTTTAGGATCAATACCGCCTAGAGCCGCGAGCTCTTGTGAAAGTGCTTTGGCTTTGGATGCCGATTCGATCTCGACGGCTTTCCCTCGGTTTTCTGCTTCACGCAGCATGTTTTCGCCTTGAAGTGCGATCAATTCGGTTCGTCCTTTTTCCAGAGCGGAATCGCTTTCGAGTTCTTTTTCACGGATCTTACGTTCGTCGTCGACGGCAGCAGCGCGTCTGGCCATGATCGCTTCGTCGGCGCGCCTTAGTAACTGCTCGCGGAATTCAGCCTCTAATGCTTTGGACATCTCTGGGGTTGGTTTAACCGCGAGGATAAACACACCCAGGACTTCGACTCCAAAGGATTCGACAGTGGGGTCTTTTTCCATCCGCTGGGCGACTGCAGCCGAGATCGCTTGAGCATCCCGAATGCACTGCTCAAGTGTCCGTTTCTCGATCTCTTCATGCGTGGCGATCTGTAGGGTGTTGACGATTCTTTGGCCTAAAACCCTAAGGTCTTCGGTCTTGTACTGACCTGTCTTTGCATTGATCGACAGATTCAAGAGTTTCGCGGCACTTTGAGGATTGGAGATTCGGTATGTCACTTGGCCTTGGATGCTGACAACTTGATAGTCGCTGCTGGTTTCAGTGAATACAAATGGGCAGTCGATGCCCTGAGTCGGAACGGCCACAATCTGCGTATTGAATCGTAGGTAGAAGAACGATAAGCCTTGGCCGGCTCGTGTTTGGCGACTCCCCGAATACTTGATGATGTAGTCGCTCGGTTGGCCTTTGAAATAAGAGATACCTAGCATGATGCTCCCTGGATTTGATGTAGGACTGTCAAATCCATTGTAATCAGGTCTGAACTAGTCACAAAAGGTTGCAACCAGGTTCTCTCTAGGTTGATTTCGTCCCACGCTGGGGCTACATTGGAGACTTCCCCCCTGCAGGAGATTTGGATGAAGAATTCCCTGTCTTTATGGCTAGCGATGGCTTGCTTGTGCCTACCGACTTTTGGCCAAGCCCCACCTGAATCGATCGATTTCGAGCAGCATATTCGACCGCTCTTGGCAGAGCATTGCTATGAGTGCCATTCGGAGAAATCCAAGCCTCTCCAGGGAGGGCTCAGGCTCGATTCCCCTTCCATGATTATGGCTGGAGGTGACAGTGGCCCTAGCTTTGTTGCTTCCAAGCTTGATGAAAGTTTACTGATCCAAGCGGTCCGTTACAAAGATCCAAACACGGCCATGCCACCGAGTGGCAAGTTACCCGACGAACTCATTCGCAAGTTTGAGCTCTGGGTAGGTGCTGGTGCAACGATGCCCAATTCCCATCAGACGGCCAAGATCCAGCACGCGATCGATATCGAGGCTGGAAGGACACATTGGTCATTCCTGCCAGCGAAACTCCTGCCGCTTGATTCCATCGACCCCATCAAGCTCCAGGGCTCAAGAGCCCAACGAGCCGATAACGTGATCGAGAATCGAGTCGATATTCCGATCGTGGACAAGCTCGATTCGATGGGGCTCTCCCCTGCCCCGTCGGCGGACCGTCGCACTTTGATTCGTCGACTCAAGATTGATCTGCTTGGATTGTTGCCTTCGGACGAAGAGGTTTCGACGTTTGTTAGCGATACCTCCGTGGATGCTTACGATCGTTTGATCGATCAGTATCTTGCCTCGCCTCAGTACGGCGAGCGGTGGGCACGGTACTGGCTCGATTTGGTTCGTTACTGCGATACGATGGAGGAGTGGGCCGATACGATCGGGCCGTCGTATCCTTACCGCGATTGGGTAGCCCAAGCTCTCAATGAAGATATGCCCTACGATCAGTTCATCCATCTTCAATTGGCTGCGGATCAAATACCAGGTGCCCCTGCAAAAGATAGGGCGGCATTGGGCTTCTTGGGATTGAGTCCATCCTATTGGAAAGAGTTGCAACTCCCGGTCGAGATCATCAAGTCGATCGTATCGGATGAAGTTGAAGAGCGTGTTCATACCGTCACGAGCACTTTTCTGGGGCTGAATCTCGCTTGTGCTCGATGCCATGATCACAAGTACGATCCTTTGACGAACGCAGATTACTACGCGATGGCAGGAGTGTTGTCGAACACCAAACCCGTAGATGTTGCGCTGAGCGAAGGTGTCGATGCCCAGCAAGTTGTCGAAGCTCGCAAGTCGGTGAAAACTTACGAAGCAGAGCTTCAGAAGCTTGCCAAGAGCGAAAAGGAAGAGGATAAAGCTAAGGTTCAAGAGTTGCAAAAGAAGATCGAGCAAGCCAAGTCGATCGTCGGATACGACTCGCTCCTGACGCCAGGGGTCAAGGATGCGCGATTGGAAGTTCGGCCAGCTGACGGTGGAGCTCATGGTAGCAAGATTGTCTTCGAGTCGGATTTGAAGGATGCCGCGATTGAGATCCGAGGCAATCCCAACAAGTTAGGAGCAAGTGTTCCAAGGCGGTTTGTATCGGTTTTGACCCAGGCTTCTGTGGCAGAGCAACGGTGGAGTGCTGGCAGTGGTCGCTACGACTTGGCTCAGTCGATCACCACGCAATCTCAGGATTTGGTTGCAAGGGTCATCGTCAATCGCGTTTGGAAACACCATTTTGGCCGGGGGCTCGTCGATACACCTAGCGATTTTGGGAGGCAGGGGGAGGCACCAACGCACCCAGAGCTCCTGGACGATTTGTCCAGACGGCTTATCGATCAAGGCTGGTCGCTCAAGTGGCTCCATCGAGAGATTTTACTTTCGGCAGCCTATCGGCGTGAGATTCGATTGCCGAGCCAAACTGATCCGGAGCTACGGTATCTGTCGGCTTATCCCCGTCGAGCTTTGGATGTCGAGGCTTGGCGGGATTGTATGTTGCAGGTCACCGATGGCTTGAACGCCAGTGTCGGTGGGCCTGCTCAGGATCTTGGCAGTTCGACCAATTCGAGGCGCACGTTCTATGGGCTTGTTCGCAGACGTGAGATTTCCGATCTGTTGAGGCTGTTTGATTTCCCTGATCCGCTGACACATAGTCCAGCACGCATTGTGACGACCACACCTTTGCAGCAGCTTTATGTTTTGAACAGCCGTTTTATGCTTGAACGAGCCGACGCTCTTGTAGGGCGATTGGAACGAGAGGGAATCGTCGAGCCAGAGGCCAGGATCAAAGCTTTGTACCGCTGGCTATTTCAGCGTGATCCAACGGAGCGAGAATTCGCTAAATTGACTTCGTTTGTTACCGATGCGCCGGATCCTTGGCAGCTTGTAGCCCAGACCCTTCTTGCTAGCAACGAATTCTACTTTTGGAATTAAAGGCACCTTACTCGATGGACTTAGGTATGCAAACGAATCGATCCATCTATACGCGGCGTCAGGCGTTGCAGTCGACAGGGGCTGGACTCGGAATGCTCGCCTTGGCCAATTTGCTAGGACAGGAAGCTACTGGTTCGCCAACGGCTCTGGGGGTGGAGCCTCATTTTCAGCCTAAGGTCAAGCGGATTATTCATTTGTTCATGAACGGAGGACCGTTTCAGTGCGATCTGTTTGATCCCAAGCCGGCGTTGAACAAGTTTGCGGGTCAGAAACCTGAGGGTGCCGATTTGCGAACCGAGCGTCCCACCGGAGCGTTGATGGCCGTTCCGTTTGAGTACTGTCACCATGGCCAGAGCGGATTGGAAATCAGTGAACTCTTGCCCTTGACGTCCCAGCTTGCGGATGATCTGTGTGTGATTCGTTCGATGTATACCGACAATCCGAACCACGGGCCGGCATTGTTCATGATGAACAATGGAACCATCACTCCCAATCGCCCGACCTTGGGAGCTTGGTTGTCCTATGGGCTTGGTTCTCTCAACGCCAATCTCCCTGAGTTTGTGGCTTTGTGTCCTGGTCGTCCAGTGCGGTTTGCAGAGCTTTGGTCGAATGGTTTTTTACCGGCCAAGCACCAGGGTGTGTACGTGAATCATACGAACTTGGATCCCAAGCAGATGATTCCCTTTTTGCAAAACGGGAAGTGGACACCTGACAAGCAGGCCAAGCAATTGGAGCTACTTAGGGAGCTCAATGATCAGAGCGAGGCGCAAGCGGGAGTTGATCTACAGTTGGAATCGCGGATCCACGCGATGGAGACAGCTTTTCGAATGCAGGTCGACGCAATTGATGCTTTTGATATCCAAAAGGAGTCTGAATCGACTCGGGAGGCTTATGGGAAATCCCACTTTGCCAATGGTTGTTTGTTGGCTCGTCGACTCGTCGAACGGGGTGTCCGGACTGTGCAAGTCTACTACGGAAATGGACAGCCTTGGGACACCCATGCCAATCACAACAATTCGACTCGGACGTTGTGCGAGGATATCGATCGACCGATCGCTGCGCTGCTGAAGGATCTTAAGCAGCGAGGGATGCTCGAAGACACATTAGTCCTGTGGGGGGGCGAATTTGGACGCACACCTACGACCGAGAACTCCGATGGGCGAGACCACAATCCGTGGGGGTTTACGGTTTGGATGGCCGGGGGTGGAGTGCGTGGCGGGATGGCTCATGGGGCCACGGACGATTTTGGGTTCCGTGCGATGCATGACAAAGTTCATATTCACGATTTGCATGCCACGATCCTGCATCTGATGGGTCTGGATCACACCAAGTTGACTTATCGTCATGGCGGTCGCGACTATCGCTTGACGGACGTTGCGGGCAATGTAGTTAAGCCGATTCTGCGATGAGGGACACTCCGACTAGCGAGCTCGATCGTGGCTTGGGGCTCGTCCAAGCGACGGGGTTGAACATCGCCAACATGGTTGGCATAGGCCCATTTATCACGATACCTCTTTTCATTGCAGCCATGTCAGGGCCTCAAGCGATGATTGCTTGGGTACTGGCGGCGGTACTTGTTTTATGCGACGGGTTGGTATGGAGTGAGTTAGGTGCTGCCATACCTGGAAGCGGGGGGACTTATCATTTTCTCAAGCAGATTTTTAGCGTCTATTCCTGGGGTCGGATTTTGCCATTTTTGTTCATTTGGCAATTCATGATCAGCGGTGCGATGGAGATGGCTTCTGGGTACATCGGAGCTTTGAGTTACCTCGAATATGCGATGCCATCGCTGGTGGAGGATTTTCAAGGGGTCGCAGGCGGGACTCGATGGTTGGC
>JAJTFC010000023.1 GCA_021298315.1 Planctomycetaceae bacterium | reverse complement strand
CGCACCTTGAGCGCTGATGGTGCCCAAGACCACATCGGAGCTACTGGCGATCGACAGATCGGAGTTGGTGGTCAGAGCCGTTACGGTGATTCTCCCTTCGGAGATCAATGCGATGGTGCCTGGACGCGAGGTTTTGAGTCGATCCTCGACAGTGAGACTTCCTCGGCTATTGATGGTGATATCGCCGGAATCCGACACAATGTCAGCGTTGATGAGGATCGAGCCAGAGTTCCCAGTTTGCAGGAGAACATCGCCCGATCCGTTGGCTCGAATGCCGATGGAGCCTGGTGTACCTGGATTGATGACGATATCGCCAGCAATGCTTTGGAGTTTGACGTTTCCGTTGTTGGCAGTGGCGGTGAGATCTTCGAGAGTTTGAGAAAGATCCAAGTTGGTGGAGTTGAAGTTTACACGGCTAAGCGGGGTGTTGATTTGATCGACGGTGATACCACCCAGGTCGCGGATATAGATCGAGTCAGCGGCAGAAGCGGCCAGGACTGAGGCGTTGATGACAATGGCGTTTCGGTTGTCATCGAAGATGGCGTTGGAGGTGTCCGAGTCACCAATTTTTCCGCCTGCTTTCATCGAGACGCTCTGTGCGGTGATGTTGGTAGCGTTGGGAACCGGGTTTACTTCGAGGATGTTGTTTTTGGCATCGAGGAAGACTTTGGCTGTACCTGCGTTGATGCTGCCGATACGGATTTGGTCACCGCTGAAGACCCCGAGGTTCGCGTTGTTGGTGGTGAAGGTGGTGGATTGTCCGATGGTGACCGAGCCTTGGGATTCCAGGACGATCGATCCAGGTCCCGAGGTGCGAATTCGATCTTCGATGACAAGAGGGGAATTGCTCGAAAGGGTGATATCGCCACTGCCACTTTGAAGATTGGCGTTGGTCGTGATGCCACCGGCCAGCGCTTGGATAAGAATATCCGTCGAGCCGGTTCCCTTGACCAAGGAGTTGAGAGTGATGGATCCTTGCTGGGCTTCCAGGGCTAAAATGCCTGTGGCTTGGAGTCCGGTTGAATCGTTGTTGAGATCTTGGACTTCGATGGCTTGGGTCGATTTGATCTGAAGAGCATTTTGGGATTGGGCGTCGATTTGATTTGCAGTGATTGTGAATTCGGCGTTTTGAATTGAATTCCACAAAATGCGGTTTGCCTGCAGGTCGACCGTTGCGTCGCTAGCCGTAACAGAGTTGGCTTGGATCCGCAAATCTCCGCTGACGGTCAGCGAGTCTGCAAGTGACAAGATTCCTCCGGCAATATTATTCGCAGGATCGATTACCAGGGCCAAGTCGCTGATACGGCTCGAAAGGCCACTTAGGTCCGAGGCTTGGATGTTTGCATCAGAGCCTATCCAAAGCTTATTGGTGTCGACACTCGTTGGGAATTCATCGCTGAAGATAGAAACAGTACCTTGGGTTGCGATAAAACTTGAATTGAGAGACCCAGGTGTTCGAGCAGCTATTTCCAGAGCTTGTGCGTTGGTGCTTTGCGAATTGGCAGATAGGATGTTCGTGAGTTGTCCACCGATGGAGCCGGACGTCGAGGTCAAAGTGATTTTGTCGGCTCGAACATCCAACGAATCTAAGCCGCTGTCGGCATCAGAGATATTCCCGCTTGCGATTGCCACCAATTCCTTGGTGTCTATATCGCTCAGGGCGACGGTACCTTGGAAAGCTTGTAGGTTTAGGGTGTTGTCAACCGTCAATGTGTAATCAAGGTTTACAAAGACGGATCCATTTTGACCGGAGGCCTCAAGGTTCAGATTATCTGAGAAGCTTAAAAACGTGTTGTTTGGATCCACGGGGGCCGCCGTATTGTGGATCGTTACCGAACTAGAGGCTTGCAAGCTTGAGTTTTGGGCGATTGAAACTTTGCCAAGTAGGTCCAACGAAATACTCGATAGGTCGTTGGCCGAGATTTGATCGAGTTGGAAGGTGGAGTTCGCATGGTCTTTCCAGGCAAATGTCCCGATATTTCCGAGCGGGTCGGCAGTGCCTGATACGAAGATGTTCTTGAGATCGGTTTTGAGTCCAGATAGATCCGATGCGGCATCAAACTGCGTGTTACCATCGATGTCTAAAAAAAACTGGCTTGCATCGAGGCTACCGAGTGTGGCTGTCGTGTTGCCAATCGGGGTGATGTTGACCGATAGGTTTCCAGAGACCGCATCAAAAATACCTTGGACGGTCAGTACGCGCCGAGGCTCGAGCCTTTGGAAGCCCGAGGAGAGTGCGCGGTGAAAGGCTTTGCGGCGAAGGTTGCGGAGTTGCTGTTTAACGAATGCAACGATGGACTTCGAGGCAGCTTTGGAAAACGCCTTGAGCATAAGATGCACCGGACCAGATAGGCATGGGAAACAAAAAGGATGAACACGACGACCCGACGACCGTCGCTAGCTCATCCCATGATAAGGACAGACCACAACGGATCGTAAGTATTCTGAACGTTCTATTCCCATTTGATGGAATAAACCTTGGATGCCGGTGGGCTAAAAAAGTTGCTAGCGGTAACGAAAATCGATTATTCCGCTTTTAGCGACAGCAAAAAAAACAACTGGACAATTGGTTGGTGTTCAAGCCCTTAAGAGCCCACCCAAAAGAGGGGGTGGGGGTTTTACGACCAATCCGCTGATCGGAGCGAATTGGTAAAAAGGAGCGTCCAGTGGCTAGAGAGGCTAGCGAACAGAGCGTTGGATAGGTGCGCAAGAGCCAGGCCGACGGTGTCCGAGGGTGCATTCGCAGGACTTTGGAGGTTGCTTGACGACATGGATTGGCAAAAGGGCGGCATCGACGAAGAACTTACTGCCTGAGACCAAAGCGTTGGTCGGACAGCCATAGCCGATCCCGTAGCGTTCGAGGTTGCTCTGTTCGAAATACAGAGGCTTGTAGCAAAAGGCTGGGGACTCCCAAGATGAATACAGGGTGGGCCAATAGTTCAGATAGCGAGGGTCTGGACGGCTCTCGATGCCGGATAAACCCGAGTCCCTTTTCCAAGTTTCCCCAATGAATTTGTTCATTTCGAGATTGTTCATGGACAGTTCATTGGACAACTGTGCGTTCGAGTTTTTTATGATCTGGTAGGGTTCGAGATTCTTCTGGAAGGCTGCCACCCCTTCGGTCTTGAGCATTGCTTTAGGGGTGTCGGATCCGCTGTTTTTCGTTTGCGATTGATAAGATTCGGGGCTCAGTGCTTCGGCAAGTTGTACCAGGGGAGCAGGGGCCAGGGGCAGTTGATCGAATGAAGGCAGGGGGATGAATCTGGTGGAGACATCCGAGGTAAAAATCGCCTGAGAGGCTTCGAGAGCCGGAAGTTCTGGGAGCCGGGCGAATCGGATTTGCTCGACGTTCGATTCTGGACTTGGGACTTCTGGCAAGGTATGGATGTAGCCATCTTGCGCCCAAGCGGTTGCTTGTAGGGCCAGTAGCAAAAAAAGCCGTTGGATAGTCGATTTCATGGAGTCCTCCGAAAGGGAGCACGTCTTGGGCTTAGCATAGTAACCAACAGGCACACTGTTTCGGCGCACCGCGATTGGTATCGGTCGATTGGCTCGATTGCATTCTGCGAATTCTGCGGGTTTTCCGAAAGATCGGGGAAGTTCTGCGTGTAGCGATCCAAATTGGCATCGATTCCAGTGATTCGTCGACGAAAGGCCGACCTACACGGAAAAGAGGCCTTATTCTTGAGTTAATTCGTGAAAAACTGGACGAAGTGTCAAATTTCTAGCATACTGAAGGCAGAATTGTGTCAGTCCTGCAACCGCGTGGTGTCCGCATCTTGAACCCATATTCGAGAAATCTCATTCTGTCGGTCGTAGATGGCCCGAAGAAGGGTCTTCGGGTAATCGTACCCCCAGGGGAGTCCAGGGTGGTAGGAAGAACCACCGCATCCCATGTGGCTTGCGAGGATGACTACATGTCATCGAAGCACTTTGAGGTTTGCAACAGGCTTGAGAACTTCTGCGTTCGCGACCTCAATAGTCGAAATGGAACGAAGATATTCGACGAATCGATTTCCGAGAGATCGCTCACTCAATCCAGTACGGTTAGCGCTGGCAAAAGCGTTTTTGAGATCGCTTGGGAACCGTCGCAAGAAGAGTGGGGGACTCAGGCAGGGTCTTCGGTCTCCATTCGGAGATCAGGTTCGAGCCTTGGTCTGGCTCTCAACACACCACTTCCGACCGATTTTTCACCTGGTTCGTTATCCCACGCATCACCATCGCAATTGGATGTTCGACTTGCACCGACAAATATGTCGATCATGGGCTCGATTGAGGAGCGGCTGGCAGGGATTTGTCTGGATCTATTTCATGCCACCACATCGAGTCGCAGGGAACCGGGCGACATTAAGAACTTCCAACGGCTTTACAATTGGTCGAAACCTCCTTTGCCCGGAGAGTCCTTCCTCAGTGACTTCTACCTGACGAATTTAGATTTCTTTGCGATCGCTTCGTTTTCAAAACTCGGGGTGCCCAATCCGACCGATCATGCTTGGTATCCGCTATACCCCAGCGTGGATCCAGCCAGCGCCATTCTACCGATTGCAATTCCCAAGAGAGCGTGGCTCGAAGGTTGTCACCTACGATGGTTTGAACGACTCTGCAATGTCGACGGCATTTCATTTGTTTTGACCGATTCGTCCCGAAGTCCAGAGTGGCTCATGGCTCAACTCAATCGGGGATTTAGCGACCTCTTGACGCACCACAATCGCTCAACGGTTGGTGAGCAAGCAGAGACCAAAGTCTCGGGGATAGTACCTTGGTTCAATCCACTTGAGATCCTCATGGCTTGTGGATCTAGGAGCGACGAGAGTTTGTCTCGATGGATTCCGTCGGGTGTTGAAGGATTGGTGTTTCCCGTTCGTTCGACAAGACTGAGTTTTGCGCTAGTGCGACCGGGGATTGCTTCGGCGCTGCGGGAACGGGAGTTCCGGGCTGTAACGGACTCTTAAGGGCGCTCGATTGCTGGTCGTTTAGCGAATCGCGTCTGGCAAGCTAACTTGTGGGCTTGCAGTCGGCGTGGAGATTACAGGGTCTCTGTAATGAGGCACGGTTGATGAGTCTTGCGAGCCGATTCGTTGGATCCCTTGACTTGCAATAAAGTCTGAGTTGGGTGTTTCGTTGAGAAAGATGTTGCAGTAACTCAGGAGTGTTCCTCGCTCCAGATTCACATTACGAACTGCTAGTTGGTATTCGACGGCAGATTGGTGGTAGCGGATCATCGCATCGAGTCGGCGTCGTTGAGCTTCAAGCAACACGAAGACTTGTTCTACTTGGCCGCTCTTGAGTCGCAACTCTATGGCGTTGATCTGCTTCTCAACAGATTCGTATCTGCTTTTCTGGATGATTAGGTTTTCGTAAGCTCTTCTGGACTCATTGATTGCGTTGCTCAGTCCGAAATGAATCGCTCGTTCTTGCTCAACTAAGACTTGAGCCTCCCTTGCAAGAGCCAGTTGAGTATTGCGAACAGCAGCGTGCCCACGCCTGTACCCTACGGGCATTAGGTAATCCAATCCCAATGACCATTCTTGGAAGTCGTTGTCGAATGGGGTGTTGAATTGCTTATCAAATCCCCGCATCCGGTAGGCAGCAATCGCATCAAGCTGTGGCTTGAGAAAGTTTCGATTGGCTATCAATTCCAATTCACGTTGCTTAATCACCCAACGTTGGCGTCTGAGTTCCTCTCGATTTACCATCGCATCGGAAATCGAGTTCTCCCAATCGAAGTCAAGTTGAGCGAGGCTCGGCTGATCCGAAGGGTAAAGCATTTGTCGATCGTTGATCGGCATTCCAATAATCAATCGCAGTCTACGTTCGGAAATCCGAACTCCACCTGTTCCGCGGAATGTGCCTCCGGTGGAACCGTTGTTCGAACGCGTACCGTCCAACACTCTTCCGTTGAGCGAGTCGACTACATCGGACTCAAATCGCCATAATTGCTCGAGCGCCTGCTCCTTCTCGGAGGTTCCTTGTTTCCGCTCTTCCATCCTTTTGACCGTCTCAATCGCTTGGTCTCTGGCTTGGACTTTGGAATCCAAGTCGCGGTAGGCGAAGTATAGATCCCAATAAGCGTTTTCGATTTCGGCAACGAAATCGCGCACCGATCGTTCAAACTCGACTAAGCTAATATCGGTTCGAACCCGAGCTAGAAGTACGCCGTTGAGCTGTCCGGGTAATGCCCCAGGGCCTGCGATCCGATTGAACTCGGTACCCGCCCCTAAAAGCAACGGTTGACGAACCTGAGCTTCGAGAAATGTATCCCAAGTGTAAGCACCGAAACGGTTCGACTGCTGATTATTGCGATCGAAAATCTTTACATCACGCAATGTGTACAACCCGCCAGTGGCTGTACGCTTGCTTACTCCAAATTGGGTTGTACTCAAGTCCTGGCGAAATAGTCCGTTAACCCCGAAGAAGTTATTGTTGTAGCCGCGATTGTTGTGATCGTAGATGCTCGATGCGAAAAGATTGGCATCGAAAGCGCTCAAGGCGGCCTCTTCGCCGATTCGCGGATCGCTAAAAGCGACCGCTGGATCGACTGTCGAGGTCAGAACCTGAGGCGTTCGTAGTACCGTAACGCCCAAATCCCTCATCAGCTTGGAGTTTGCTACACCGAATGCAATGCAGTCCTGCAAACTCATCCCATGGAACTGCTCGGGTGTTAGTGTTTGAATGTCAATGTCCATCGGTCCGAACGATTCCTGATAGTCAGGCATGCATTCGGTTTTCAGTGGATCACTGCGAGATATCTGGGTGAGAAACTCTGAGGCCGTCTGATGGCCAGCACCCTCTCCAGCATGAAACTTTTTCGAGTGCGAACATCCAGCCGTGAGTGCTAAGCAAGCCAAGCTGCTGCGCACCAAGATCCCAAAGGATCGACTCGCGATCCGCCGCGATCGTCGTGTCGTTTCCTTGACTGTTGCTTGATTGTCTTGGAGCGTCTTTGGTGTCATAATAGGCGGATTAAATAATACATTCGACATCCCACCATCGATTGTTTCGACCGGAAAAGTCGGCATCCTTCATGCATTATGCTTCAAACGCCGAAAGAATCGCAGAAAAGTAAGCTCCATCCTCTGATGGCTCATTCGATTGAGCCGCTACGAACTCTACGGTCTGCTCAATCTACCTGTCTTTCCCAATCCCCCATGCTCTATGCCTGACGCGACTATCGAGAATACCGACCGGGTGCTTGGGCAACTCGAAACCATTGCTCGTAACGCAGACCCGCAAAACATCTTCTACCGCAGGCTCATCGAGTCCCTTGTCCCGATACTTCAAGCTCAAAGCGTTTTGCTAGCTACCTGCATCGAGGGCAAACCCCTGATCCTCGACTCAGCAGGAGAGCCACTCAACGGTACATTGCTCGCAGAAGGCTTGGCCCTGACTTTTCCAGAGCCCAAAGGACATGAACTCCATTCTCAGACGAACAGCCAGCGATCCAATTGGATGGTCACCAGATTTCCTAAAAACAATCCGTCGATGCCCTTGGCTTTGATGGCTCGTTTTGACCAACAGTCCAGTCGGCAAGATCTCTTGGTTGCAAAGAATCTGCTTGATGCATTCGCGGAAATTTCCGAGCTTCGCGAGGTGTACGTTGAAAACGCTCGTGCGGTGGGCCTGTGGAAAAGAGCCTCTGTGCGCTGCCAGGAGCTGGCCAGTGCACAGAGCCACGTGCAACTTCATAGGGGGCTAGTCGAAGCTCTCCGCGAGTCACTCGATGCGGATCGCGTCTCACTTTTTGCATCCAACACCCAGCACTCGACGATGGTCGCTTGCAGCGGAAGCGCATCGATCGATCCAAATTCGGCTCTGGTACAAAGCTTAGAAAAGAAGGTCTTCGAGTCGCTTTCAGAGAATCAAACCAAACTTTCCGACGAGGTCTCATCGGAGTCCCAGGCACATCGATACAGCCTGTTTATGCCATGGGAAACAAGTGGCAACCCTAGGGCATATAGTCTATTGATCGAATGGTCTGATCCTCAGGCGATCATCGATCGTGTTCAAAAAGCCTCGAATCTTTTTCCAATGTTCAACCAAACCTGGCAAAGCCAAAACCGATGGCTTTTTCTACCCTCGGAGATTCGGGGCAAGGCCCATGCGAAATCCGCTTCTGCGAAACACTCCCGATCCTTCCCCAAAAGCGCCTTGATCCTTGCTGGGGTTGCCGCCCTTGCGGCCTTAGCCATGATCCCTTGCCCGTTTACCATTCAGGCCCAAGCGTACTTGGAACCGGTCGATCAACGAATCGTTCATGCTTCTGCAGATAGCTTTATCCAAGACCTCTTGGTTCGCGAAGGCCAGTTGGTCAAGCCTCAAGAACCTCTTGTACAACTCCGATCACCAAGCCTCGAACTTCAAATCGAGGAAGTCGCTGGCCAGCAAAGGGCCCTTGAAGAGAAAAAAAATGGATTGCGAGTAGCCATCAATCAACTCTCTTCAAGTTCGACTGATCTTGCCAATCAAACACGAGTATCTGCCGATTTGAAAATCATCGAAGTCCAAGAATCTCAATCGCGCAAAAAGCAAGAATTTCTACTCGAGCAAAAGGAGGATCTCCTTGTCCGATCGCCTATCGAAGGGATGGTCGTCGGCGGAGATCTCCAGCGAGAACTGAGCGATCGACCGCTGCAAAGAGGCGATGCTCTTTTCCGAGTCGCCGACTTGCAAGGCCCCTGGCAATTGATCCTCCTGGTGGCCGACCGAGACGGTGGTTATGTGCAAAAAGCAATGGAGCAAGGCCCGATTCAAATCGATTGGGGGCTTGAGAATTCGACTCAGAAAGGATTGCGAGCCTCCTTGCACTCGATGACCAAGGACGTCGATCAACGTCCCGCCGAAGGCCCTTGCAGGATCGCCAAAGCTTCGATCGATAACAAACAAGTCGATCTGCCCGTCATCGGAGCCGTGGCCTATGCTCGTATCCCATGCGGGACAAGACCCTTGTGGTACATCTGGAGTCGGCCGATGGTCGAATTCCTCCAAAAACGCTTTTGGTTCACTTCGACCCTAACCCCCATTCCTGCAGCGACTTTCATCGAGCCCATGCCATGAGTCAACTCTTCTGCTTACACCATTGGTTCTTGAACAAACAGCCTATTCCAAGAGCTACCACTGTGATGTTCTCTAGTGCTGCTTGTCTGTGGCTTCTTTGCCACTTGGCTCAAGCCCAGCAGCAACCTGCTAACGAAAGTCCCACACCTGTTAAGTCGACCAATCAGATCCTCATCGACGGTGCAATCCTCAAGACCGTCGAAGTCACTTCGGTAGCAGCGCAGGTTCAAGGGTTACTCAACTCGGTTTGGGTTCGAGAAGGAGACCGAGTCAAGGCCCAAGCACCCTTAGCCTCCATCCAATCGACGACCACAGAACTGCAACTGAATCGAGCGAAAGTCGCAATGGACGTCGCTCAAAAGAACTTTGAAAGCAACATCGATATCGATCTAGCTGAGAAAAACTTTGCCGTAGCAGAAAATGAATTCGTGCAAGCCATCGAGTCCAATAAACGAGTCCCAGATGTATATCCTCCCATGGAGGTCGATCGGCTCAAACTGGTGCGCGATCGAGCGAAACTCGAAGTCGACCGAACGGTTCATGCCAAGGACATCGCGAAGCTTGAGATGTCCAAGATCCATATCGAATATCAGCAGCTTGAAGATCTACTGGACAAACATCAAGTTCGATCGCCCGTTTCGGGAATGGTCGTTGCGATCGAAAAACGCGTCGGCGAATGGGTCGAACCCGGTACGGTTGTACTGCGACTCGTCGAGATCGATCGATTGAGAATCGAAGGCTTCGTGCAAGCAGAGCAGGCCGATCCGAAATGGCTCGATTGCGAAGCGCAAGTCGAATTGCAACTCTCAGGCAAACCGATCCGAACCACCGCCAAACTCGTCTTCATCAGCCCCGAGGTCAATCCGATCAATTCCCAAGTTCGGGTGCACCTGGATGTCGACAATCGAGATGGAAAATTGCGACCGGGACTGCGCCCCAAGGTTTGGATTCCGAATAACCAATGAACCAAGCCGATCCCCAGTCACAAGCAGCCTCGGGACTGGAGTCGGCTAGATTGCGGCTCCGAACCGATATCCAGTGGATTGCTTACCAGGACACCGGTCGCTGGGTTGCCCTCGATCCGATATCGAATGCCTACTATTACTTTAGCCAGTTAGAGCGGCAGGCTGCATTGCTCTTTGATGGTTCCCGGTCGGTCAAGGAAGTCTTCGAGGCCATCGCTCGAGGATGTTTGAAATCGAACCTGTCTTGGGCGTGGATTGAAACATTCATTCAAAAGCTTCTGCGAGCCCAACTGATCGATACTCCACCGGGCCAGCGTATTTCTCAGCTTCCGAGCGCCGCTGTGCAAGGGACATTTTTTAAGTCACTCTTTGCAAATCCCCTGTCGATTCGTATCCCGTTGGTGCGTCCACAGATCGACTATCCTTGGGCAAGGATGTTCGCTTTTGTAGTTTTTTCGCCAAAAGCGATTTTTGGTGTTTTGATGGGCCTGTTGATCGTTAGCTACTTGGTCGTCTCGAAACTCCTGAGCCGTCCTCATGAATTGTTGTACGACATTAGCAAGATCCAAGGGGATCGATGGCTTATCTTGGGTTGCCTCCTTGTAGCCATCAAATCGATCCATGAGCTTGGTCATTATTTGGCTTGTGTGCAATTGCGAGTCCGTTGCGCAGAGATCGGTGCGCTGATATTATGCTTTACCCCTTGTTTGTATTGCGATACGACCGAGAGTTGGAAGCTGCCTTCGCGCTGGCAACGTGCAGGAATTGCGGCTGCTGGGATCTACTTTGAGTTTTGGATCGCCTTGCTAGGGGGCATTGTCTTCCTGAATACTCAAAGTGGTTTGCTGCACATACTCGGCGGTGGAATGTGGATTATGTGTACGATCGGCACACTGGTTCTTAATGCCAATCCTTTGTTTCGATACGATGGATACTTCATTGTATCTGATTTGCTCGGCGCACCGAATCTCGGCTCACAAAGCTCCTTGGCGCTATGGCAGACTCTCCTGCGAACTCTTGGAGGAGCCAAGGTCGATAGGCAGGAGTATGATTTACCAGTCGGGTTTTTAGCGACTTTTGCTTTGCTTTCGAGCATGTATCGATGGTTTGTGCTCGGCTCAATCCTATTGTTCCTTTGGCATTTTTTGGTGCCCATGGGATTGGGGCTGTATTTTCTAGCGATCGTTGGAGCCATGGCCTTGGGGATCGTCAAAGGTTCGGCCAAAGGGGCCCTGTCGTTAGCCTCCGAGTTGTTTGCTCCCGAGCCAATATCCAAATGGAAGCTCAGTTTGTTTTTCTTTTCGATCTTGGCGATCATCCTGGGAGTCTTCCTGGTTCGCTTGCCCAATCGCACCGTCCATCGCGGTTACACCGAATACAGTAGCTCGACTCCGCTTTATGCGCCAGAAGATGGGACGATTCAATCGCTGAGTCCGTGGGTCGATGATCCTGGTTTCCATTTCAAGCAAGCCGGAGAGTCGATCCTCCAGATCCAAAGCCCTGCCATCGAGCTCGAACGCATCGATCTTGAACAGCAGTATTTGCAAATCGCAACGCAGGTAGAGACCTACCGACAGGCTCAGGTCAACGACGAAGCGTTGGCTTCTGAAATACCCTTACTCGAACAGCTCCGAGCCGAACTTGCCGCCAAAATAGAACTCATCGACGAGCGGATCAAAAAGCTCAATATCGCTTCCCCAAAGCCGGGGCGATTCATACCTAAGTCGTCTTGGAATCAAACCGGTTTTCGTCAAGGAGAACCGAGCCGTAGGTGGCAACCGATCGCAACCCATAGCGACATCAGCAAACGACTCAGGCGAGGCGAACTTGTCGGATGGTTTGCCGATACGGAGGATAAAGAGGCGGTCGTATTGGTTTCGGCGGAGACCCTCCGATGCATCGACAAACAGACTCGCGTATGGGTCTTGAGCGATTCATGCCCAAGCGAGTCGATACAGGCCAAGATCTCTTATTACTCAACCGATCCAATTGCTTATTTTCCAAGCGAGCTTACGGGGGACCCGATGTTCGTTCTTTCTCGCGATGAGCGGGGCCTGTGGCAAGCCGACACTCCGCTATATCGAGTTCGACTAGAGCTGCTCGGAGACAATACCCGCATCGGACGAGGCGGACTGTGCAGCGCATGCTTCGAGCTACAGGGCTTAACCCTAGCGGAGCGATTCTGGCGATTTGTCTCTTCCCAGTTCAAAAATACCTAGAACAAATAGCTCTAAGTCTTTGGTGATAAAGCTGGTTGGTTAGAAGATTTCAACCAAGCCGTGGCGCTGAAGATGGCAAGGGCGATCCATACGCATTGAAAGCCTAGTAAACGCCAACGATCGATCGGTTCATGATCCAAATAGGCACCGATTCCAAACTGAATCGTCGGGCCTATGTATTGCAGCATCCCCATGGCCACCAGAGGAACTCGTTTGGATGCAGAGGCAAAGAGCAACAGCGGAACGGTGGTGATCGGTCCACCTAAAGCCAAGAGGCCAAGGGTCTCGGATGTGTAGCTTTGTGAATGATCAAGCCAGGCTTTTAGTAGGTATACCAAGGCCACGGGAGCTAGTATGGCAGTTTCAAGTCCCAGGCCTGCTACGGCCGAAAGTTTGGTCTGTTTTTTGACGACCCCGTAGAGCGCAAAGGACAAGGCCAAGATGATCGATACCCAAATCCTTTTGCTTTCAAGAGAACTAAGGATCAAGCCAAAAGCAGCGATGCCGACAGCTAGCCACTGAGGTAAATTGAGTTTCTCACGAAAAATCACAACCCCAAGAACGACGCTAAATAGTGGGTTCATGAAGTACCCAAGGCTCGCGTCGACGACGCTTTGGTTGAGCACTGCCCAAATGAAAACTAACCAATTGATACTGATAAGTACTGCGGCAAAGGCTGCCAACAAAAGTCGTTTGCGATTGGCAAGAGTTTGGCGAATCTCGTCCCACTGCGCCAAAAGGCTGATGCACAGAACCAAGGTCAGTAGGGACCACACGATCCGGTGGCCAATGATTTCCACCGGATCGCTCACATGCTTGAGCAGCCTCCAATACAAAGGAAATATGCCCCAGAGAACAAATGCCGCTAGGGCTTGTAAATAGTACAAACTATTTCCCCATTTGGTCTGCAAGATGGCCTGCTTGGTAGATCTTTCGCATCGCTTCTAGTACCCCTGCGATGTGAACCGATACGGATCGGGCTTGTTTGTCGGAGTAATAGAAGTCTCCAGGCAAGCTTTCGATATTGCCATCGAAGATGATTCCGACCATCGCACCATCGCGAGATACTACTGGAGAGCCCGAGTTGCCTCCGATGATGTCACAGGTCGATACAAAGTTGAAAGGCGTATCGGGATTGATCTTGTCCTTGGCCGCATGCCAGCTCTTGGGCAAAACCCAAGGATCCTTTTCCAAGTGGACTTTCTCGTGTTCGAAGGCACCACCGAGCTTGGTGCTCGAAGGAATCTGCTTTCCATTGCTTTCGTATCCAGAAACCGCACCGTAGGAGAGCCTTAGCGTAAAGGTTGCGTCGGGATAGACCGAGTCACCACCGACGGCAAATTTTGCCTCGGTGACCTTGGCGTAAGCTTGCCGCTCCTGCTCATCGATCGCTTCGGTTGCTTCGCGAAGCTTTCGATATTCGGGCTCCATTTTTCGGATCAAGTCCACCAATGGATCGGTGGAATTCTTGATGCCATCGAGGCCCTGCTTGGCCAGTGCCTTCCGAGCTTCGGCGTTTCCTAGTTTCGTTCCTGCGATAATTTCAGCGGCTCTGGCGCGAGGGCTCTTTCCCGCCAAGACGGTTTTCACAAGCGGATCGTTCCCACCACGATCTTCGGCCAATCGTGAGAGTTCGTCGGCCAGTAGAGATCTTTCCAAGTCGTCGTAAACAGGTACTTCGGAGAAAAGTTCTTGTTCTAGAGATTGCCTAGCACTGTCGCGGAATTCACGCAATCGCTGCGCGCTGGGCTTGGTGTCCTCAGTTGCCATCAATACGATTTTCTCAGCAAAACCTGACAATTGGGTCCGCAGCGAAGCGGACTTTAAGATCATCTCGCGGCGTTTGTCTTGAAGTTGTCGGATCGTGTCCCATGCACCAGAGAGTCCGGTGAGCTTAGGATCCGACTTGAGCGTATTGAAAATCTCTTGCTCGCTCTTGCGTTTGGATTCCACAAAGGTTGGATCCTGGATTCCAGAGAGCATCCCGGTGTATGCTTTGCGGGAGTTCTGCACGCCAAAGAGGTCATCGCGCCCTCGACGTGTTTGCTCGGGGCCTTCGAGTCCATACTGTTGCAGCGCGATCTCTCGACGACGTAGCATGTTCAAAGTGCGCGGCAGTGCGGTGTCACGCTGATACTCGACGGCATCGGAGGTTAGGATTCGGCGGGTGCGCCCTGGGTTACCCGACACGAAAACCAAATCGCCGTCTTTGGCTCCGTTAGGATCCATCTTGAGATAATGATCGATCTTGGCCGGTTTGCCATCTTCGTAGACTCGGAATAAAGTCACATCAAGGCAGTAGCGGGGATACTCAAAGTTGTCTGCGTCTCCGCCAAAGAATGCCGAAGCGGCTTCGGGTGCCCATACGAGCCGAACATCGGTGTACTTCTTGTAGCGGTATAGGTGATATCGACCACCTCCATAGAGTGTCACCACATCGCTGCGAAGACCAGTCTTATCAAGCGACTCTTTTTCGATTTGAGCCATGGCAGCTTGGCGAGCTTTGAACGCATCGGCAGGAGCCATGTCAGACTTGACCGCCTCGTTGACCTTGGCCGTCACGTCTTCGATGCTGATGAGTTGGTTGAGTTCAAGATCTGTCGCGGGAATCTCGTCTTGGAATGTCTTTGCCAAAAAGCCATCTTCATTGTAGTTGTGCTCTGGAGTCGAAAGCTTAAAGAGCGTATCGGCGGCCACGTGATGGTTGGTAAGGACAAGGCCGTTGGAAGAGACAAACGAAGCCGAACCTCCGGAGTTGAACCGCACGCTTGAGAGCATCACGTGATCGATCCACTCCTGAGTTGGTTCAAATTTGTATTTTGAGGCTAGTTGCTTCTTGGGCAGAGCATTAAAGAGCCACATGCCTTCGTCAGCCCTAGCGGTGCTGAAGTTCGTTGCGGGAGCTAAATTGCCGCAGATGGCTAGGGCGATGCAAAGACGTTTGAGTTTCGAGTTGGACATGGATAAACCTCGCAGGACGATTGGCTAGAGGAAACGGATGTTGTCGTTCGCAGGGAAGCTTACTGTCTTGAGGATGTAAATCAACAGCAGAACTCGCCCGAGCGAGGTTATTTCGGGGCCGCTGGATTATCCGTTGGAGCTTTGGGAATTTCGTCGTGGCCGTGATCCTTGGGATTTCGACCCAGGGGATTTGCACCAGAGACGATGAGTTTGACCTTGTTTTCCCCGTTGGGAACCACGTTCATGGTAAGGCCGCTAGTGTTGTAGGAAGCATGCTTGCGATGCACCACACCCATCGTGCTTGGACGGTAGTTGGGGATCTCTTCGATCGGTATGAATTGCACGATCACAACTGCGTGCTCTCCGGCGATCGCTCCATCGTTTGGGCGGTAAGTGCTCAGCGTGAAAGAACCATCGGTAGCGATCTGACCGGTAGCTTGAACGGACTTTCCTACAGCCTTGGTCTCGACGGTTCCAACTTTCACCGGCGAGCCATCCTCGAAGACCACTTGTCCTTCTAACGGATACGTTTTGAGTCGTCCAGAGTTGCAGCCGACGACCAATGAGACGGCTATGATGCAAAGCCAGTGGTGGGGAAAATCCATGGAAACGGTTTTCATTCAAAATCCGAGATCTCGAGGCCGTCGTTTCGATTGCAGAGGCGTCCTAGGGTATCGGTATCGATGCTGGAATTGATGGCCCGAACGCTCCCGTCTGCTAGAACGAATTGACACGATCCAGTGTGCCAGCTTCCCCAGCGAACCAAGTCGTTGCCCATGGCGCGAGGATCCTTGGCGATCGGTACGGCAGGGCCACCGATGCGAGCAAAGTTATAGAGGTTGTCTCCATTGAAGATGAATGCATCTTCGGGGGATTGCTTAAGCTTACCCATCGGAACGTGCATTTCTCCTACAAGAAAAGTGTTGCTCATTCCGTCGTAAACATTCTTGGAAGAGATTCGATCTTCCCAACTGACCGGCTTACCTCCGGCACAATTGGGTCGACTCGAAATGATGATCCCAGTGCCATTGCCTCCGTAGTTAAAATCGGTTGCAAGACCGCTGGATCCAGGAGATAAGTCTCCGTGGTTGGCACCGTAATCACCGAGTGCCCCAGCAACGCTGCCTTCGCTGGAAAATATCGGATAGCGACAACCGCATGGCAATGTCACCCATCGAGTCGCACCATTGACCAGTGAGCCAATACCTTTGGTGTCGTCAGAGCCACGACGCGAGGGGCAACTGTAAGTGGCAGGTGCTGAGGTTCTCACCGTGTCGTCATGGGAGGAATAAGGCATCGAGTAATCCCACATTTTCTCGAGATTACTTTGTTCGAGATAAGGCAGAATTCGAACCAGCCAAGTCGTTTCGCTACCGCCACAGGATCGCGAAGCCGAGTCGCCTGGTCGCGGTTGGTATCTGGCCGGTGGGTAGCATTTGAATGCGGCGTGGAAGTTGTCGGTGGCTAGGTGGATTTGGTGCAGATTGTTCTTGCAACTCATCATCCTGGCGGCCTCTCGGGCCGCTTGGACTGCAGGCAAAAGTAGCCCGACCAAGAGTCCGATGATCGCGATGACCACGAGTAGTTCGACCAGGGTAAAGCCTGCCTTGCGTGCTAACACACGACGGCTTGATGGTTCTTTGAATGTGGATTTCATTTTCTCATTCCCAAATATTCGATGGCTTCAAACCTGCGATTTTCCGAACGTCGAGCTCAAGCGGCACTCCATAGTATCGGTGTCGGGCGAATTCCAAGCAAATTCCGATTGGAAAAATCTGCTCATTGGAGGGCAAAAAAACGGTCAAACGCCGATTTTTCCTGGCGTTTCGCGTCAAAACACCGCCGCACGCCAACAGATCAACGAACCAGGAGCGACTTTCGAGAATGTTTTGAACATTTTCCAAGGCATGCCGTAGTAGACATCGTTTGCCTCAAATCCGGTTTCGTCCGAAAAAACGCCATGAGCCCCTCGGTTTCCCAAGCCATCCCCATGCGACGATCCGCAAAATGGATCTTGGGGGTCTACGTTGGGTTTGCCATTTTTGGGCTCGGTCTGCACCATTGGGGCGGTAGCCATCGGCATTCTCTAGTCTCGGAATCCCAGGCATCGGACTGTCTGCATCACTGTTGCCACAATCATGGCCAGGAGAATTCTAAGTCCGATTCAGAACCATCTTGTCTTTCCATCGAGTCGATGCCATCGCCTTGCGAAGGTTGTCAGATCTGGTGGTCAGTAGTCCAAGCCTCGCAAGGGTTTGAGCCGATTGAATCGATCGAAACCCTGCCGCTCGTTGAGTCTGCGATGGGCAAGACATCTTCTTTTTTAGGTGCCACTGTCGTGGTGTGGCACTCTCGCGGCCCACCTGCTCTCTAGGTTCGATCTTGGCATAGGTTGAAAGCATCCGCTGCATGCTTAGAGGTTGAGTACCTGGTTGGCGGCTGGCTTTTTTCTTTTCGAATCTAAAGGCTTGGTGTTTGCATGTTGGGCAAAGTATCAGGAGCCTTAAACCACGATTTTTGCCCCTGGGCAAATCGTTATGTTTATTGGCTCAAAAGACCAATCGGATGGGTGTTGCTTGCGTTCCTCACGTCGATTCTGCTGGGATTGTACGTATCCCCGCAAGCCTACTTGGCAACCGGTGGAATTGTGTCCGTTGGGGTCATCGGGTCGATATGGCCATGGATTTCGATGCTCGGAATTCGAGGCCAAATGGGTTGGAGTGCCGCTCGATGTCAGGAGCTTGAGACGGTCCAGACGACGTTGGTTATCAGCAATCGATGGCCATGGCCTGTTTATGGTTTGTCGTTGGATTTGGATCCGGGGCTTGCGCCAGAGGGTACCGACAAGCAGCGTATCAGCCTGCAGAAGGTCCCTGGTTTTGCCAAAAGCGTTTTTCATTGGTCGACAGTCCCACAAAGTCGAGGTGAGTATCCAAAACGCTCGGTTGACCTCCATACGGCCTTTCCTTTCGGTATTTGGACATCGAGCCGACCGATCCACATTCCAGAGCCACTGATCGTCTGGCCTCGAAGTACTCGGCTGATTGATTCCCCGACGAATCTTGCCAGCCAGCAGTTTGGAACAGGTAGTCTTTCGGATCGAGTCGGAGACGAAGGGGATTGGACAGGTGTTCGACCGTATCGGCCCGGAGACTCTCTGCGTCAAGTGCATTGGGCGCAGACTGCAAGACGTGATGCACTGGTCGTTTTTGAGCGACAAGCAAGTGCCAGCCAGAGCGTTTTGATCAGCATAGACACCGACAAAGCTCGCATCGCCAGCCCGCAGGCCATTGATGCGATGTTGCGAATATTCGCTTCATTGGTCAACCAGTTCCAGCTCCATCACTGGTCGGTGTACACGGACCTCGAAGGACGATACGCGGTTTCAGCTACCGCCGAGCGTTTCGTTCAATCTCAGCGTATACGTTTTTTGGATCGTTTAGCTTTATGGACTCCGCAAGCTCCCGACAACGGAGCGGACTTACAAGCTCCTGTCCGAGCATCACAAAAGATCAGACCCAATGTCGCTTTGACGATCTCTTGGGAGCAACCTGATCGGATCGAAACGTCTGTTGTTGGATTTAGTGAATCTCCAGGTTCCTACCGATTCAATGTGATTCCAGAGGTCCCCTTGGGTTTGCTCTGGGACAATCAACTCCAATGGGCTTGGGAGTTGTTTTGCCGCAGCCAAAACGGAGCTGATGGAAATCTGGACCTTCGAGCCCAAGGTTTGGCATGCGCGACCGGGAGGAGTTGGGATGTCCTCTAGCTATAGCCCACCGAAGAATTTGTTTGCAAGACCTGCCCTGGGTACATTCATCCTAGCATTGCTTGCCACCTGGTGTATTTCATCGCTGCGCTATTCGGGAACTTCAGATCCAATTTGGCTGTTGTCTGAAATTGGGGTTTTGGCCGGTTGGTGTTGCTTGGTTCGATTGGTATTGATTCCTCGTTACGGGGATCGATTCTTTGCCGTGCAGTCGAGCATTTCCAAACTATGGGTTTGGGGCTGCGGGTTGCTAGTGATTTTGACGCCATGGTTATCTCGATGCATTCTCGTGAGTGCGTTGGGTTCATCGGGAGAAGCGACCGAACTGGTCGCCTTGGCGATGTTGCAGATGGCCGGCTTGTGGCAAGCGGCCGTTGCGCGCACAACCCGAGAGGAGTGGTTGTCGTTTCTGATCAGTTGCTTTTTGATCCTATTTGGTTTGGCATCGTCGGATCGTGGGGACATGATTCGCGTTGCGGTACCTTTTACGATCCTAGCTAGTTGGTGGTTGATGGCCCGCTATTGGGATTCGATCGAGGAGGGGTTTTTGGTTTCCCAGACGGCTAGCGTGATCCCGTTGCGATTGACGATTCTCGGGCTCTTAGGACTCTCGGCCCTCGGTTTCCTCGCTTGGAATACTATCTCCAAGGACGCAGCCAATCGCTTGGATGGATTCATGCCGACGTCCGGTGGCAATCGCCATGGCGAGAGTTGGGCTCGGCAAGGTGTAGGTGATGGGGACATGCTCATCGCAGCCAAGGATGAGGCTTATACGTTTGGTGCCGTCGATAGCGATTTGTTTTTAGAGTCTGAAGTTCCGTCGATGTACGACTTGGTCTCCGACCTTTACGGTGAAACCCCACCAAAGAGCAGACGCTATGCGCGAGCTATCTCACTGGATGAACAGATCAAGGAGATGGAGCGAGAAGCGACCGAAAGCAAAAAGAACAGTAAAGAGTTTTCCGCCATCCGCCAACCGAAAGCCAACGACAAGAAATACCAACCCAAGGGGAGCGATTCGAAAGCCGTCGCTTATGTCATCGGCGAGACGCCACAGTGGTTGCGCATCGAGTCGTTCGATCATTTCGAGGATAACGTATGGACCCACTCCGAAGACTTGTTCGACTCGAAAATGAATCGAAACCCATCGATGATTTCGATCAAAAACAAGCCTTGGATGCAGGTTCAGTTTCCCCCTGCGGAGTTGGTTTACTCGGTTCGCGAAAGATTGGCTACCAAGATCATCAACTTTCAGTCCTCGAGGCTGCTGAGCCCCTCCCTGACGACTCATGTTCATATCGACCGTATCGATCAAACAGATTTCTTCAGTTGGACACAGGATGGTCAAGTGATGATGCCCAACCGTGACTACATTCCTAGTCTGACGGTCGTTCATCAACTTTACCAGATCCCGCAATTGCACCTGCTGCGAGTTCCGGGTTCAAGCTTTCAGCAACTCTCTCACGGCAAAAACGCCCACCATGCTCAAACGATCCACGCTCATCGCGATTGGATCGGAGCTTATACCCATCTTGAGGGACTGCACGAAAAGCCCTCGGCAAGAGTGCAAGCTTTTTGCGACCGTGTGTTTAGTCAATTACCACCCAAGGCGACCGATTGGAATCGTGTCGAAGCGATTGTTGATGGCCTAAGAAAATTTGAACATGACCCCTTAGCGATCGCTCCGGTGGACTCTCAGGATGTGGTTGATTACCTGCTCGATTCAAAGCGTGGCCCGGACTACTTGATGGCCTCGGCCGCGGCCGTCCTGATTCGTCAACTCGGAATCCCCTGTCGCATTTGCACTGGTTTTTTTGCTTCCCCCAAAAGCTTCGATCGGATTTCAGGTCAAACAGCAATCATGCCCGAGGATCTTCATACTTGGGCCGAGGTTCACGTCCATGGCATGTGGGTGCCGATCGAGCCGACGGGGTCCTATCCGATCCCTCGCGAATGGATGACTTGGCAGCAATGGGGCATCGAGATGGCCTGGGCCTGTCGCGATTACTTTCGAAATCACCCCATTGAAACGCTCGCAGTTGCATCGGCGATCTGCCTGAGTGTGTACTTGCGACAACGCTTGGCCCAAGTAGCGATTTGTGGTCTTTCGCTGTTTTCGCTTTTTCTCCCGGCTCGATCGAGGCTTCGCTACAGCCTACGACTACTTCGATGGCGCATGTGGCTTTGGAATGAGCCCATGGCGATGCACTCGACCATCGAGCAGTGGCTAGGACAGCAACTACCTCAAAGAGCCAGCATCTCGCCGATGACGGCTCGGAGTTTTATCCGGATCGTCCAGCAAATGGCGTATGCCCCAGCCCAGATGCGACATCTCGATGCAAGTCAGGAGAGGTTGATCGGCCAGGTGCTGCGTTCGATTATCTTTTCGGGATTTAAAACCGCAACGGTGCCCGGAAAATTCCTCCCCCAACCCAATCAGCCAACAGAAAGATAGGTTTGAACACGATGAATGCGATGACCAAAACCGAGCCACCAGCGGTTCCGAGTACCGGGGAGATTCAAGGTTGGATCGGAGGACTCCGAGATCAGCTCAATCAAGTCCTCCTGGGCAAACCCCAAGTCGTCGAACTCTTGTTGGCGAGTTTGCTGGCTCGGGGACACGTGCTCTTTGATGACTTGCCGGGTCTTGGAAAAACGACCTTGGCCAAGGGGCTTGCCAAAGCCGTCGGGGGCAAATTCATGCGGGTTCAGTGCACGCCCGATTTGCTCCCTAGCGATGTGACTGGATTTAGTGTTCTGAATCAAAAGTCGCGCGAATTTGAGTTTCGCCCCGGCCCGGTCTTTGCCGATGTGCTCCTTGCCGACGAAATCAATCGCGCGACGCCTCGAACCCAAAGTGCGCTCTTTGAAGCGATGGCCGAGAGGCAAGTGACGATCGAAGGCCAAGCCCATGCGTTGAGCGAATCTTTTCTGGTTCTTGCAACTCAAAACCCAGTCGAAAGCGTTGGGGCTTATCCACTTCCGGAAGCCCAGCTGGATCGTTTTACGATGAAACTCAGGATTGGATATCCAGATCGCTCGAGCGAATTGGAGCTTTTGTCACGCAACAGTAAGTCCACGTGTGAGTTGCAGTCGCAGCAGATTCTCCACGGAGATCAACTGGTGCTTTTGCAGCAAGCTGTATCCGGGATTGCGGTGGAATTGCCCGTGCGTGAGTACTTGCTCGATCTGGCCCAGAGCACCCGTAGCAATCGAAGTTTCCCTCTGGGATTGAGTCCTCGCGGGCTGCTGCAATGGCAACGGGTCGCGCAAGCTTACGCGATGCTACGGGAACGCAGTTTTGTGATCCCAGAGGATATCCAAGCAGTGGCCGTTCCAGTGCTTGCCGTCCGGCTATCGAGCAACGCGATGTCGACAGAGAAAGCCATCGAGTCGGTCATCGCGTCGGTGCCTGTTCCCCGTTTGTAATTTGAAGCGATCGCAAGGATCAAGGAGATCGATTCCGATGGTTGATGATGCATTCCTTAATAAAAAGTTGCGAAACTTATTGCGAGCAATAATTTGCTTGATCGTTGGCCTTTTGTGCGTGGGTTGTAAGCAGCCTCAGGTCGATCCGCAGCAGCAAGAGCATGAGCATTTCCCGGCTCATTGGCCGCATGACATCATGAGGGCAAGCAAGCGGATCGTTCAATTGCTGGAAGATTCTGATTCTAAATCAACGGGTACTAGCCAACGGGAGAACTGGCCAACGGCAACAGCCGAACTGGCCGACTTGGTCGGTTGGCTTCCGATCCTAGCTGCAGACAGCGATCTAGGGCGCAAAGACTTTGCGAGTATTGATTCTTGGTCGAGCCAATGGACGGATTTGTTGCGCAAACACGCCAGTAATTCGGAGTCAATTCAAGGGCTCTCGAACCTTGAAGGCTTCAAGGAAGTCGCGGTCCAATTAGGGGGAATTTGCCAAGCGGAACAGGCGCGGATTGATCGCTTGACGCAGGATTTTTAGCAATAGCCAACCAGGGGAGATTTGCTATGGATATTGAGGTCATTGTCTTCGGTGCATTGACGCGGATGGTACAAGCGTTGGTGGCTGCAAGTCCGACCATTTTTGTCGGTTGGCTCGTTGCGGCGATCTTCGAGCGTATTCTTGGGCGCGAAGGTACCTATAGGCTCTTTGGTGGTAACACCTGGAGGCAGCTTCCCCAAGCTTGGCTTTTGGGGATGCTTCTTCCGGTCTGTTCGCTGGGAGTCATTCCAGTGATGCATCAAATGCGTAAAAGCGGGATCTCGGGTGGAACGATCCTGGCTTTCGGATTAACCGCACCGTTGTTTAATCCGATCTCGGTTTTGTATGGACTGACCCTATCGGATCCCTTAGCGATTTTGGCATTTAGTCTTTGCTCGCTGTTGCTGATCACTATCCTGGGGTTGCTTTGGGATCGGCTGTTTCCAAATAGCCAACAACCGTTGGAAGCTTTAGAAAAGACACCTTATGGGCTTAGGCGTATTGCGGCGGTGGCTTTATCGATGGCTCACCAAGCATGGAGTCGATCGAGTCTGTATATGTTTTTGGCGATTTTGGGAGTTGGGATTTTGGCAGGGCTTTTGCCAGCGGGTGTTTTGCAAAGAGCAGCTGGCAAAGATGACACGTTGGCACCATTGACGATGTCAGCCGTCGCGACTTTGGCTTACATCACTCCGATGACGGCGATCGTTCAGGTCGCATCGATGTTTCAGCATGGCAATTCCGTGGCAGCGGCATTCGCGCTATTGACCCTTGGTACAGGGGTGAACTTAGGGTTATTGGTATGGATGGTTCGGCACTATGGTTTTGGCCGTTCGCTCGTTTGGCTCGGATGTTTGGTGGGGATCGTGCTGGTGATGAGTTACTCCTTGGATAGGCCTCTGAGGCCCAAGGGGATCGAGCCTGCCGATCACACCCATGCTTTTGATACCTACTGCAATCCGTTTGTTTCAGGCGAACAGGACTATTGGGCGTCCTCGAAGCGCGTCCTCCAGGAAGCGGCAACGCCGGCTGAAACGGTCTCTTTGGCCCTGTGCGGTGGGCTTCTTCTTGCCGGGGGATTGCTGTGGCGATTGGATCGTCCCCAGCGAGCCATGCAGTGGTTGCTTCATGCTCCAAAAGTTGATTCGACGGCCAAGCCTTCTGCGATGCGGGATATCGTCTTGCCCGACTGGGTGATCGCAGGGGTGGTCTTAGGTGGTTTGGTGGGATCGAGCCTGCTGGGTTGTTTCCTCTACTATCCACCGGTTGGAGAGATTCGCAGAGAGATGCACAGCATCGAGGCCGAGATGTTCACGGCTTATCAAAACGGCCAATGGGACAAGTTGGAGTATTGGATTCCGATCCAGGAGGATTGGGCACACAAGATGAAGGTAAGTGCGTATCTTCGTGGTCGACCTTTGGACCGTTATACCGACTTGAAATTGCAAGTCTACAAGACCAAGTTGGAACTGCTCGAGCATGCCACTTGTGATCGCGATCGGCAGGAGGCTTTGGAGTATGGCCGCGCGGGCTCTAAGGCGTTTGGCCGACTTAAAAAAGCGCTTGGGGATTAGCGACCGCTACCAAACGACGCTCTGGGCATCGAAGACGGGGCCTTCGATGCAGGTTCTGCGGTAGTCCCAACTTCCGTCCCCTTGGTCGATTTTCGCTACACAGGTAAAGCAGATGCCGATACCACAGGCCATGGGGGTTTCTAAGGAGACTTCGCAAGCGACCTTGTAGCTACTTGCGAGTTTCGAGACGGCTTGCATCATCGGCTCGGGTCCACAGCAAGCGATGCGAACAGATCCCTGCTCTTGGCGCAGCAGATCCTCAAGCACTTGAGTGACCCGCCCGTGGTGTCCAAGCGAACCGTCTTCGGTGGCCAGTGCAAGCTCGACTCCTCGGGAGTTGAACTCATCCAAGGCCGCCAAATAGTCCCGCGTTCTGGCTCCATAACAAAGCGTCGTTCTCGATGCGTATCGTTTAGGAACCTTTGCGGTTCCAAAGGCCGCTTGACCCAGCGCATCGGATGCCAGGGTTAGCATCGGTGTGATACCGACACCTCCTGCGACCATGATCAAGTGGTCTACAGGTTCGGTGCTAAAGGCGTTCCCGAGCGGTCCCCATACTTCGATCGACTGACCGGTTTGCAACTTGGAGAGCGCTTGGGTGAATTTCCCTTTGACGACATAAGCCACCGAGAGTGCTTCGAGATTCCCATCCGTATCGGTGCTGCGATCGAACATCGCAAGGGCTCTTCCGATCAACGGGTCGTTGCAATGTGCAAGACGGATCATGAAGAACTGCCCGGGCAATGTGGACTGTGCAAGCTTGGAGGATCGGAACGTCAATTGCCAAGTGTCTTTTGCGATGAGTCTGTGCGCAAGAATTTCGGTGCGTTCGAAGTGGAATGTTCGCAAAGAATGGTTCTTGTCGGTCATCGTTATTGTTGATTAAAAGTTTCGCAGCATTGAAAATCAGGGGGTGACAATCACCTTCATGGCACCTTTTTCACCAGCATAGAGACGATCGAACCACTTGGGGGTATGTTCAAGGTCGGTCGTGGCGGTAATAAGCGGAGCGACTTGGATTGCTCCGGATGCAAGCAATTCGATGCACTGAGGGATTTCGCCGTTGGAGGCGCAAGATCCGAAGACGGACAATTCGCGTGTGACGACCGTTTGCAAAGGTAGTTCAACGCTTGGAGTCAGGTTCCCGACGAGTGTCACTGAGCCTCCGCGACGGACGACCTGGAAACAGGTGCTTACGGGTTTATTGGCTCCGACGACTTCCATGGCTGCATCAGCCCCGCGACCTTCGGTCCACTTGAGTACTAGGCTTATGGGATCCTCGGTTCTTGCGTTGATGGTGTGAGTGGCGCCTAATTTTTTGGCCAATTGGAGTTTTTCGTCTTCCAGATCGACGGCGATGATTTTCGAGAAGCCCGCGATCTTGAGCGTCTGGATGCAGAGCAGACCGATCATGCCAGAGCCTACGACGACGACCGATCCGCCGATGCTTCGTGGAGTTCGGTTTGCGGCGTGAACGGCGATCGAAACGGCTTCGATCATCGCTGCGTGTTCAAAAGGGAGGGAGTCAGGGATATGGTAAGCGATGTTTTGGGGAACGGTGACGAATTCGGCGAAGGCACCTTGGCGTCGGAATTCGTTGCAAGAGACACCCAGGACTTGGCGGTTTTCGCATAGGTTGATCGAGCCTTTTTTGCAGTAATGGCATTTGCCGCATGAGACCGTGGAATCGAAAGTCACACGGTCTCCTATTTTGAAGCCTTGGACATCGGGACCGACGTCTTGGACAATCCCGGCGGCTTCGTGGCCCATGACCAAGGGTGGGATACGTCGTCCGGAGCTACCGTCAAAGCCGTGAATATCGCTTCCACAGATTCCGCATGCTTTAACCTTAACGAGCAGGTCCGTCGGGCCACAGGCAGGCATTGGCATTTCGACGACTTGGAGTTTTTTTACTTCGGACAGCAGCAGAGCCTTCACAATTTCAATCCTTTTTGGTGGTTAATTGGCCGTTTGACGGTTTTGGAGCGATGGTTTTTGGGTGCATTGGCCTATAAAAAGTTGGTCTTCTCGGCTAGTCTTTTGCGTCAAGGAGTCGCGAGTTTTCCAAACCTTGGGACGCGGCCCGCGACATTGTAATCAATCGGTGGAAGGAAACCATGCAAGTCTTGCATATCAATCGCGCACAGGGCCGCACGATCCGAGCAACTCTAATGGGTGCTTTGGCCATGTTTGTTGTTCCAATTGCCTCAGAAGTTCTTTGTGCTCAAGATGCACCGAAAGTCATCGTGCCATCGCCAGTTGTTCCATCTCAGGGAGATACGGGTTTGAAAGATCCAAAAAGTTACGGTTTAGGGTTCCAAATCGGAAAAGATATGTCTTCGACCGGAATTAGCGCCGAGGATTTGGACCTCAAGGAACTCCTAGAAGGATTTTCTGACGGTCTGCTGAGCAAGAGCAAGCTGACCGACCAGCAAATGCAACAGGCGATGACGTCTCTTCAAGAGCAGATCAAATCCAAGATGATTCAAAAGAGTCGAAAGAATCTTGAGCGGGCTAACGATTTCCTCAAAACCAACAAGGACAAAGAAGGTGTGCAGACGACCAAGTCGGGTCTTCAGTACCAAGCGATCAAGTCCGGCAGTGGCAAGACCCCGTCGCTTACCAGCACAGTGAAGGTGCATTACGAGGGCAAGTTGCTCGATGGCAAGGTCTTTGATAGTTCGATTGCCCGAGGCGAGCCGATTGAATTTCCGGTCAACGGTGTTATTCCAGGTTGGACCGAAGCACTCCAGCGGATGAAGGTAGGGGATAAGTGGAAGCTTTTCATTCCACCCGGGTTGGCTTATGGGGAGCGTGGTGCAGGTAGCGACATCGGTCCGAATGAACTGCTGGTCTTTGAAGTTGAACTTCTGGATGTGAAGTAACCTTGGCCGATGAGTCAGCAGGTTGGACCGATGCTATCGCTCGAGCAGCTCAAATCCCTCTGCGGAACAGAGCAGTTGCATCTTTTAGCGCATTGGGAGTCCTTGACGCAAATCCAGCGGCAGGGACTGGCTGATCAGATTGCCCAAATTGACTTCGATGGAATTGGCCAGGAAATGAGCTTGCAGCAGCAAGTTTGCGACTGGCAAAAGCTTGCACAAAAAGCCGAGCCTCCCGAAGCGCTTCGGCTTGTCGACATGAGCCATGAGTCACTCGTAGAAGCGATTGTTCAGGGCCAACAGGCGATCGCATCGCGCGAAGTTGCCATGGTGCTAGTGGCCGGTGGTCAAGGCACCCGCTTGGGGTTTGAGCTTCCCAAGGGGATGTATCCGATCGGTCCCCTTTCGGGTCGAACTCTTTTTCAGATGCATGTCGATTCTCTTCGGGGTGCAATGCGCCGTTTTGGAGTATCGATCCCTTTGTTGGTCATGACCGGCCCGTCGACCCATGAGCCGACGTTGCGGTATTTCCAGGAGAATGCAAACCTTGGACTCGATCCTCAAGAGTTGATGATCTTCGAGCAAGGCACCATGCCGGCAGTCGATGCATCAACCGGAAGGATCCTTATGGAATCGCCTTCAAGCATTGCATTGAGTCCAGATGGGCACGGGGGAATCCTACGAGCATTGTCTAAGACCGGTTGGCTCGAACGGGCCCAAGACCAGGGGATCAAGCATTTATTTTACGCCCAGGTCGATAACCCGTTGGTTCGAGCGTGCGATCCTTTGCTCATCGGACTCCATCGGCTCGGCCAAAGCCAGGCCACAACGCAGGTTGTCGAAAAACGCTTTGCAACGGAGAAAGTCGGCAATGTCGTTAAACTCGATGGCAAGACTCAGATTATCGAGTACAGCGACCTACCTGAAGAAGTTGCCAAGCAAACCAACCCGGACGGTTCGCTTCGGCTCTGGGCCGGTAACATCGCGGTGCATGTGTTTGATATCGAATTCCTTAAGCGATGTTCTTCGAGCTCAAATACCCTGCCCTTCCACCGTGCTCATAAATCGGTACCCTATGTGGATCAGCACGGGCAGGAGCACACTCCCTTGGTGCCAAACGCAATTAAGCTAGAGCGTTTTGTTTTCGATCTTTTGCCTGCCGCTGATCGGGCTTTGGTCGTCGAAGTATTGGCTTCCGAGGCCTTCGCGCCTGTGAAGAATGCGATTGGCTCGCCCACCGATACACCGGAAACCTGCAAGGCCGCTTTGGTGAACTTGCACCGCCGTTGGCTTGTAAACGCAGGTGCAGAAATCGATGCGGATTGTTTGGTGGAGATTCATCCTAATTGGGCTTGGGACGAGCAAGAAGTTCAGGCTCGATTGGGAAAACCCATACAGATACACGCCGATACTTATTTCACTTAAGGATAAGAAGATCGTTCGATGACTTTGCACGCAGTGATCATGGCTGGCGGATCTGGCACAAGGTTTTGGCCAGCCAGTAGACAAGAGGTTCCCAAGCAACTTCTGCGTATTGGGAGCCCTCGTTCGATGCTCCAAACAACTTTTGATCGCCTTAGCGGTTTGGTCTCCAGTCAGCATGTGCTAGTGGCCACCAACTCCCAATTGGTCGATGCCGTAGTCTCTCAGCTTCCAGATTTGCCTATCGAGCACATTATTGGCGAGCCGTTCAAACGGGACACCGCCCCTTGCATCGGAGTGGCAGCATCGCTGGTTCAAGCGGCAGACAGAAATGGGCTGATGATTGTCATGCCCTCGGACCATGTGATCGAACCCAGGAGCGAATTCCATCGGGCGATCCAAGCCGGGGTGCGGCTAATTGAACAAGACCCCGAGCGGATTGTTACATTTGGTATCCGACCAACCTATCCGGCCGAAAGCTTCGGGTACATCGAAAGAGGCAGTGCCTTCGAAGGCCTTGGCGGAGTGGCTGCCTTCGAGGTTCAGCGGTTCCGGGAGAAGCCTAAGAAAGAGCTTGCCCAGGAGTTTTTCGATGCGGGCACGTTCTATTGGAATAGCGGTATTTTTCTTTGGTCGGCCAAGACGGTTTTAAATGCCCTCAAGACTTACGAACCGGAGATGTTTGCGCACATCGAAAAAATTGGTCAGGCGGTTGGGACCCCACATTTTCAAAAGATTTTTGTTCAGGAATTCGAGGCGATTCGCGGCAAATCAATCGATTATGCCATCATGGAGCGGCACCCCAAGGTTGCCGTCATCGAAGCCCCTTTCCAGTGGGATGATGTAGGTAGCTGGCAGGCAATGTCCAGGTTGCTAAAGCCCGACAGCCATGGAAACACTTTCGAAGGGCCGTTTTTGGGTATCGATTCAAAGAACATGATCGTTCGAAGCGAGCCGGATCATTTGGTCGTGACTATCGGCATGCAGGATGTGATCGTTGTACATACCAAGGATGCGACCTTGGTTGCTCCCAAGCAGGAGGAGGAGCGAGTTCGGGAGGTCGTCAAGCAACTCCAAGAACTGGGGCTTCGCGAGTATTTATAGGAGACTTCTGCTCCGTCATGGTTGATCCTTGCTCACCATTACCTATATTGGTAAAGAGACTCAATCGCTGAAGATTTACCGATCCGACAATTGTCATTTGGTCGATCTGTTTCTGGTTTGCAGGAATATGGGACTTGATATTCAGATCGCCGGACGTGTGAGGTAATGGGTGTGGCAGATATCAATTTGGCCGGGATCGCATCCCATGAAATTCTAAACCGTTTGCCCGAAGGGGTTGCGGTACTATCCCCCTCCCAAACAATCATCTGGGCAAATGAGTGCTTCAACCGATGGTTCGGTGGGGTAGATCGAGCCGGGGAGGATTTCTACAATGCCCTTGGGAATCCAGAGTTACAGGGCAATTCCGTATGCCCACTTGCAGCTTGTCTAGAAAAGAACCATACGTTTGCGGCGACTCTCAAGCGAGAGCCCAATGAAACATCGGCTAAGCCGGCTTATTACCAGCTTCAGGCGATCTGTGTACCCGAACCTTCGGAGAATCGAATCGTCGTTACCCTCCGGGATATTACCGACGAAGTTCTCCAAGAACAGAAGCTTGCGGCAATCCATCAGGCTGGAGCAAAGCTTACGGATCTAAAGCCCGACGAGATTTTCGCGATGGATGTAGAGCAACGCATCGATCTGCTCAAAGAGAACATCCGGCATTACACCGAGGATTTGCTCAACATCGAAGTCATCGAGATTCGGCTTTTGGAGCAATCCACTGGGAATCTCATCCCGCTGTTATCGGTGGGTATTGACCAAGCGGCCGCAGACAGGCGGCTTATGGCCAGCCCTTCAGGAAACGGAGTGACGGGTTGGGTGGCAGCCAACGCAGTGAGCTATCTGTGCAAAGACACTTCGAGCGATCCGATGTATTTGGAAGCATTCAAAGGTGCACGAAGTTCTTTGACGGTCCCGATCCTATTGCATGAGTCGGTCATCGGGACGATCAATGTCGAGAGTCCGAAACTAGCTGCATTCTCTGAGAGCGATCAACAGTTCTTGGAAATCTTTGCCCGCGATGTGGCCGTCTCGCTAAACACCTTGGAATTGCTTGTCGCCCAGCGAACCAACGCCGCTCAGCAAAGTTGCGATGCAATCCATGCTGCCGTTTCGCTCCCCTTGGACGATCTTTTGCTCGACGCAGTCTTCCTAATGGAAAAATATATCGGTCACGATCCCGAGAGCGTAGCGCGGCTTCGAAGCGTGCTTAGCAAAGCCCGTAGCATCAAAAAATCAATTCAGAGTATCGGTCAATCTCTGGTTCCTCATGATCCTTCTACCAACCAGGAACTCAGTGAGCACTACGCCAAGCTAGAAGGGCGCAGAATACTTGTCGTCGATTTTGACGAGAGCGTTCGCAACGATGCGCATTCACTGCTGGAACGCTACGGATGTGTCGTAGAGACCGCGCAGAGCGGGGATCAAGCTGTTGCGATGGTTCGTAGCTCAGAAGAAAAATACGATGTGATCATCACGGACATCAAACTGCCTGACTACTCAGGCTACCAACTGATGCTCAGACTCCAGAAGATCCTCGATTATGTTCCGATCGCTTTGATGACTGGCTTTGGATACGATCCAGGGCACTCGATCGTCAAGGCTCGGCAAGCCGGCTTGCACCGTAAAGCGATCCTCTATAAGCCCTTCCATCTGGATCAACTCCTTGGGGTCACGGAACTTCTGATCGAGGAAAAGCCAGCCTCATCTCCTATTGATCAACCCTAAATAAAAGGCTGCGAATTTGACTTGGGGGTTCCCTCTGCGATTGATACTCCTGGCCTTGTTGGTTCTGGGACATATCGGCTTTTGGATTGCGCTGTTTAACCGAATCAACGCCACAGGATTGCATCGGCGGCAGATCAAGACGATCGAAAAGGTGATCGTTCTTATTTGTTTATTGCTCCCGTTGGTGTTGCTGTCGATCGACTACCGAATCGATCCTGAATCTTCCAAAATGAATCGGTGGCTCGGCTACATACTCGGACAAACGGAGTTGCCGAAGGTATCCATTTGGAGTTTTGCATACGGTCTGTTTGCGATCCTCTATGGACTCGTTGGGGGGATCGTTTGGTTGACGCATCGCCCCCAGTTTCACATCGCACACAATCGACAAACTATTTTGCAGACCCATATCGAGCAAAATCTCGATCGCAAGAACCCGAATTGGCAATTGGGCAACAAGGCTCAAAAAAGTTTGCGCCTACCCGGAAATGAATTGATGCATCTGGAGGCAAACACCAAGGCTCTATGGCTCGATGCGATCCCTGAGGCTTTTATTGGGATGAGGATTGGGCATCTGTCAGATATCCACCTTACCGGTCAATTGCCTGATGAATTTTACCGCCATGCGCTCATGTGGCTCCTCTCGCAAAGAGTCGATCTAGTCTGCCTTTCAGGTGATATCATCGACAAGTCTATTGCATTGCCGAGTTTGCCAGTAATTTTTGGGGCTTTGGATCCTGAGATTCCCAAAGTCTTTGTGCTGGGAAACCATGATCGAGCCTGCCGTTTGGATCAAACTGTCAGGGATGTCATGTCCGATCTAGGCTGGATCGATGTCGGTCGGGAGGATCGACGCTTGCAAACTGCAAGAGGTAAGCTTGCGATCCTAGGTAACGAGCGACCGTGGTTTCGCAGAGAGCTCAGCCCTGGTTTCTCTCTCGATGGAGCCGACGCTTTGGAGTTTCGAATCGGCGTTTCCCACTCACCCGACCAGTTGCCCTGGGCAAAACAACTTGGGGTGTCTTTGCTTCTTTGCGGACATACCCATGGAGGTCAGATTCGTTTTCCCTGGATCGGACCGATCATTGCCCCGAGTAAGTATGGCAGCCGATTCGCTTCTGGCGTTTTTTACCAATCCCCTACCCTCATGCATGTTAGCCGAGGTATTTCTGGGGTACACCCGATCCGACTTGGGTGCTTACCCGAAGTCTCGATTCTTGAATTGCGAAAAAAATCTTAGGCACTTTTCTAACGAGGCTCTGGCCGTTAGACTCTTTCGATCTCGATAGGCAGCAGAGTTTTATGAAAGAGACAGATCCGCCAGAAGAAGCGTTGAGCGTCGAAGACAAATCCGAGTTGTGTCAACAACGGATCGGTTATCGGTTTTCGAATGTCAGTCTCGTCGTCTCTGCCCTTACCCATGCGAGCGTTGCAACAAGCCGTAGCCATTCGAACGAACGGATGGAATTTCTGGGTGATGCTATCTTGGGTATGGTTGTGTGCGAAGAGATATTTCGATCCTACCCGGATTATCTTGAAGGGGATCTGACCAAGATCAAATCGGTAGTGGTCTCTCGAAGGGTCTGCGCCAAAGTTTCAAAAGCTCTGGGTCTCGAAGAATGCTTGATCGTCGGTCGAGGTATGCTCAAACATGGAATGCCAAGGTCGCTTTTAAGCGACGTATTCGAGGCCATTGTTGCAGCGGTCTTTCTCGACGGAGGCCTTGAGGAAGCCCGAAAATTCATCCTTCGCTACTTGGAAACCGAAATCCGCTCCGCGGCACAGGGGCATAGTATCGGCAACTACAAATCTCTCTTGCAGCAATTGGTGCAAGGCAGTTACAAGGGTGCGCCCGTGTACCGCTTGGTAGGAGAAAGCGGTCCGGATCACAGCAAATACTTCGAGGTTGCTGCAGAGGTCAACGGCAAGCGTTTTACGTCGGCCTGGGGGCGAAGCAAAAAAGATGCAGAGCAGCGTGCCGCTGCGAATGCCTTGGCTGAACTTCGGAGCGAAGAGCCCCCGTTTCCCAACACCAATTTTCAGCAGCCAACCCAAAGAATCCAAGAGCAGGAATAACAGCATCCTGCTGGTGTCGCACACTTTAAGCTATTTTCGTGAGGGACGATTGATCGGGCCTGCACTGGCTTGGCGGAAGTACTCGACCTCCGAAACATTCTTGAGAGTTGCTGTGAGAACATCCCAGTCTCGGATCCGATCCAGATCCATCGCCGAGAGTTGATCTTGGACAATCAATCTGGCGATGATCTCTTTGGAGCTGCTCGAGCGTTTATCGAGCAATCGAAGTTCTATGGGCAATGCTCTTTGATCCCTGAGGAATGCATTGAGTTGCATTCTTAACAAAGGGGGTTTGTAGGGAGGATTGACCGCATGCATTTTCACCGACCAGTCCGCAAATTCCGAGTAATCGATCGCCATTTTCTCGATGCTTGGAGATTTGGTTTTGAATCGATAAGCTGAGCGTTCGCAAGCCAATTCATAAAAGCCCTTTTCGTCGAGCCGCGCTTGCGTTGGACTTGTCCAAGTCGCAAACTCTTCGGATGTCATCTGCGAGCGAAGATTGCTTATCCGATCCTCGAGTTCTGGCATACCGATGCGGCATTTTCTTTGTGCGGGAAGATCCGCCAGCATCACCGATTGATCCTTGTAATCGACCACGATCAATCTTCGATGGGTATCGTCCCATTCGATGGTGCGTGTGGCCAAGAACATGGTTTGGGTGGTGTGTACCGGAGGCTTGGTTTCGTCGGTATAGATATCGGTGTCGATCCGAAACTCCGTTGATCGCTCGGTTGAGATTTGTCCGAAGGCCGTTGAATCAATCCGGGTCATAGGGCTAAGCCAAATCCCAAGAGCAGCGATGATCATGCCAGCGAGCAATCGATTGCGATAGTCCATGATTGGCCCATGATGGTTTCTAGAGCGAGGCAGCAGCGGCATCCAACGCGTGGTCTTCGCTAGGATCGTACTTATAGAAGAAACGAGAGGCGCGGCGAGCAAGCAAACTCAAATAATGACCGCGGAAAGCTGCCTCGGTGCATTCGGTCACCGGCTTACCTCCCGAGGGATGCAACAAATTATTGATGTCCTCTTGGAAGACGCTGTCTTTGCCCTCTTTGGGTTCATACACGCTCACGGAACATTCGCAACTGCCCTGATAGAGCGTCTTGTTCTGTTTGAGTTTCAAGTCTTTGATATGGATCACCACGACGCAATCGGCGTCGGTTTGATTGCCAATCTCAGCGTAGTTTTTGCGATCCAAAGGTTGGTCTTCAAATGCGCGATCGACATCCTCTTGGTCGACAAACACGACTTTTTTGTTCTTCAGTTCGTGTTTGATAAATCCTTTGAAATTGTTCGCCATGACCAAGGCCGATGCGTCTCCTTTGGCGACTCCATCGACGGTTGTGATCAAGGCGACTCGTTTCTTCGTCAGGTCGTATTCGGGTTTGATCCTCGGGTCATGAAGCAGAACAACCAGGGTTCTCAAAAGATTCGTACAACCGGTAGTCGAGCCCAAGGTCAGCCCAAGCATCATGAGCCACAGGCATGCCATGACCCAATACCCCTGCTTTGAACGATTCAAATTCATCGTCGAAACACTCCCGAAAATCCTTTTTCGAAATCCCAAACGACATGCCCGCAGCGGACATTCCCATGGCTTATAGCGTTTCAACGGGTTTGGTGCCATAGAGTTTTCACGCGTTGAACTAAAGGTTATCCTATGACGTATGACTTCCCGACTTGTTATGCTTACATTTGTGATTTGCCTATCTGCCGCAGTTTGTGCAGATACCCGTCCAAACGTCCTGGTCATCCTGGCCGATGATCTAGGCTACAGCGACCTGGGTTGCTACGGAGGTGAAATCCAGACCCCAAATATCGATCGGTTGGCAGCCAACGGACTTCGATGGACTCAGTTTTACAACTCGGCCCGTTGCTGTCCGAGTCGCGCTTCACTGATGACTGGGCTGTATCCAACACAAGCAGGCATAGGTGACTTTACGAGCAGTGTCCCAGATGACAAGCGAGGCCCAGGCTACTTAGGGCGACTCAATGGTCACTGCGCTACGATTGCCGAGTTGCTCGAACCTGCTGGTTATGGCTGCTATTACGTCGGCAAGTGGCACATGCATTCCCAATCCGGTCCGATCGAACGAGGATTCCACCAGTTCTACGGTTACACGCGTGATCATTCGCACGATCAGTATGACCGCGATTATTACGCTCGGCTCCCGGTTGGGCGAACAAAAGAGATCAACCCACCGAAAGAACAATTCTACGCGACGGATGTGTTCAATGCATATGCGCTAGAGTTCATCAAACAGGGGCAAGCTCTACAAAAGCCCTGGTTTGTCATGCTGGCGCACTCTTCGCCCCATTTTCCGATCCAAGCACCCGCGGATCGTGTGGCCAAATATCAGTCGATCTATCGGCGAGGCTGGGACCGATTGCGAGCCGAACGACTCACCGAGCGTTCGATCGTCCCAGTGGATCAAGATCAGATTGCCAACGGATACTCTGGTCAACCAAATCCGCTGTGGGAGGAACTATCCACGGATCGCCAGAACGATTTAGCGCAGCGAATGGCTGTCTACGCCGCTATGGTCGAGTCGATCGACACAGGTGTGGGTAAGCTCGTCGAGCATCTTGAGAGAACCGGAGAGCTTGAAAAGACACTGATTATTTTCTTAAGTGACAACGGAGCTTGCTACGAGTGGGGGCCATTTGGTTTTGACGGGGAATCCCGCAAAGGGATCAACAAGCTGCACCAAGAATCACAGTTGGAACAAATCGGAGCTCGCCACTCGCACCAATCCTACGGGAGCGCTTGGGCAAATCTCAGCAATACCCCTCTTCGAAGTTACAAGCACTTTACTTATGAGGGTGGGATCATCAATCCGTGTATTGTGCATTTCCCATCGAAGGCTACCTCTGCTTGGGTGCATCGACCTGCCCACATGATCGACATCCTTCCAACGATTTTGGAAGCGACACGAGTCGGTTATCCCACCCTCGACGAGCAACCTGATTTGCATCGACCAGAAGGCATATCGCTTTGGGAGATCGCCGATGGTACTACGCCAAGCCAGGATCGAGTCTTGGGTTTCGACCATCAAGGTGCGCACGCCTTGCGGCAGGGGGACTGGAAAATTGTGTGGACCAAGCGTTCGGCAGATCCGATCCGATGGGAACTATTCAATCTTGCTGTCGATCGCTGTGAAACGACCGATCGCTCGCAAGACCATAAAGATCTTGTCGAGCGAATGATTCTTCAGTGGGAGGCTTGGGCACACCGAGTCGGTGTCGATTGGAAAAAGGAGTGGTAGGATCGATTAGGATCTGAGACGGAGCCAAGTTGCTTATACGTCCGAGAGATTTTTTGGGGGCCAAGCCGCTCGCATGGCGTTTAGAACGGCAAGCACATCGATCGCTTCTTGTACGATCGCACCCGAGACGGGAGTCAGGTATCCGAAGGCTGAAAGCACCATGGCGATGATGCTTAAGGCCATACCACCAAGGGCGCTTTGAAGGGCGATCGATTTCATTCGGCGACCGATGTGCAAAAACTCGTCGACCTTCGTGAGCTTGTTGTCGAGCACCACCACATCGGCTGCTTGAGCCGTTACATCGCTGTTGTTTCCAATCGCAATTCCGACACTTGCGGCCATCATCGCAGGTGCGTCGTTGATCCCATCTCCAACATAGAGGGTCTTAGCTAGTGCGGTTTCCTTGCGGACGATTTCCAATTTTTGCTCGGGGCTCTGCTGCGATAGAACCTCCTTGATCCCAACTTGATCGGCCAAATACCGTACCTCTGACTCGCGATCCCCCGAGACGATCATGGTTTTGCCGATGCGGTGGTTTCCCCCTAAATGGTCGATGAACGCTTTGGAATCCAAACGAGGTGCATCGTGCATGCGATAGATGGCTGCATAACGATCATCGATGGCTACAACACACTCGAGACCTTCGGAAGATTCCGGCATGTGCTCAAGCCCCGCGATGGTTTGCTGGGTGATCTTCTTGCGACTCGTTACGAGAATCCTTTGGCCCTGAACGCTCCCGGTAAGTCCCATTCCTGGACTTTCGTTTACCGACGCGGCCGGATACGTCGCAACGCCTTGCGAATTTGCCGCAGTGACAATCGCATGGGCCAGAGGATGTTTGGAGTAGTGTTCGAGGCTTGCCACTAAAGACAAAACGCGATTTGCGTCGAAACCTGGCGCTGCGACTTGCTGAGTCAACGTGGGCTGACCGTAGGTCAACGTTCCAGTCTTGTCAAAGATCGCCGTGCGCACCGAGGAAACCTGTTCGAGAGCAACTGGGCTTTTGACAATGATCGCTCGCGAGGCACACAAAGAGATCGATCCTAGGATCGCAATCGGGATCGCCAGGAGCAGTGGACAAGGAGTTGCGACAACCAGGACCGAGAGGAATCGAGACGATTCGCCCGAGAGCCACCATGCGAGCAATGCAACGCCAAGGGCCACGGGTGTAAACCACGCTCCGATTTGATCCCCGAGTCGTCGCATCGTCGGACGGGTCTGTTCGGACTCCTGCATGACTGCCATGATCCTGGCGTATCGTGAATCAGCAGCTTTGTGAGAGGTCTCAATCACCAGCACTCCGTCTCCATTGACCGCTCCAGAGATAACGGTGGATCCACTGGTTTTGGTGATCAAAAACGGTTCCCCGGTTAAGTACGATTCGTCCATGACGCTATGGCCTTCGATCACCCGACCATCGACCGGTGCAACCTCGTGAGGATAGATCACCAGCACATCCCCTACAGCGATCTGCTCAAGGGGTACGGTCTGAATCTCAGCAGATGCATCGGTTCCTCGGCGATGAGCCATCGTCGGTAGACGTTTTGCAAGCGCCGAAAGAACACTTGTTGCGTTGGACATCGCATAGGTTTCAAGGGCTTCGCCACCTGAGAGCATCAGTACAATAATCGCTCCGGCTAAATATTCGCCTAGCAATATCGAAACGATGATCGAAATGCCTCCGAGCAAATCCGCACCAAACTCCAGCCTGATCACTTTAGCAAGAAGGCCGGCAACCAAAGGGAGTCCGCCGACAAGTAGTGCGATCCAAAGTGGCCACGGATGAGCCGACAGGCCAGTGAATCGAAGCGTTAAATAGGTAGCGATGCAAACGAGCGACAAGATCGCGATGAGGGTCGTTTGCCATCGAAGCCAACTCAGGGATGTTTTGGGAGACTCTGCCATGTTGCTAAGGTGTATTGAGCAAGAGCTTCATTTCCCTGACAGCTTCTTTCATACCGACAAGAACGGCCCTCGATACAATACTGTGTCCGATGTTCAGTTCCCTCATGCCAGCAATAGCTGCAATCGGGCGAACGTTTTGATAGGTCAATCCGTGCCCTGCGTGGAGTTTGAGCCCTAGATCATTGGCCAGTTGAGAGGCGTGCTGGAGTCTTTGCAGTTGGCTCAATTGCTCTTGGCCACGAGCCTCTGCATACTGTCCGGTGTGGAGCTCGATCGCTTCGACACCAAGTTCTTTCGCAAGATGAACCTGTTGGTCATCGGGATCAATAAACAGGCTTACCAGGATTCCAGAGTTCTTCAGAGCCGCGATGGCATTTAGGAGTTCCTGGCTCTTGGGGCGCAAATCCAACCCACCTTCGGTTGTGACTTCCTGGCGTTTCTCAGGAACGAGAGTCGCTTGCTGAGGCTTGACATTGCAAGCGATTTGAACAATTTCCGCAGCGCAGGAAAGTTCAAAGTTCATCTTCGTACGGAGGGTCTGCGCAAGGATCAGAACGTCGCGATCTTGGATATGACGGCGATCTTCTCGAAGATGGATCGTGATGCCATCGGCTCCGCCGAGTTCAGCCAAAACAGCCGCAGCCACCGGATCGGGTTCGACGGTTCGGCGTGCCTGACGCACCGTGGCTACGTGATCGATATTTACGCCCAGTTCAACCATGCTCATACCGTTTGCTAAAGGTCTATAGGAAAGCAGACCCTTAGTTTAGCTAGAGCTAGGCCAAGCAGAAGAGGAAACGACTCGCCCCGCAAGTGCGGGCAAGGGATGCTTGCGAAGGCTTGCGGAGCGAGTCTTCTCCGAGGATGTTCGACGCACCGTAACGACCGGTGACCGTGAAAACTGGGCCTAACCTGATGGGAAGGTCTGTCGGTTTCCCCAGGATTGCTGGGATTCGACGCCACTAAGATCACGGGACTTCCTTGTGTCGGACGATCGAAAGCTCGCTTGAGCTTCGACAACCCGAGTAGAAGCACCTCCCGTGCCAAACGCCAAAAAGCTTTGAACTATTTCACTTTGAAGGGTTTAGGTAGCTTGGAAGGGGCGTTTGGCTGAAAAAAATGTTTTCCAGGATGTCGTTTTGTAAAAACTTCCTTTCTTGTAAGGAAATTTTTACAAAGTTACATCGTGGATTTCTGCGTGAAAATGCCTATTCAAAACGGTATCGAGAATCATACTAATCTTCCCGGATTCGAGCATTCTTTGGCTATAGAGGCTATCGAGTAAATAATCTGCCTAAAGATCCCTCATCCCACCGGTTTTTGAAGATGAATTCTCCTGCTAATCCTCTTCGCATTTGCTGCATCGGTGCTGGTTATGTCGGTGGCCCGACGATGGCAATGATCGCCAAGCAGTGTCCGGATATCCAAGTAACAGTCGTCGATCTAAACCAATCGCGAATCGATCAATGGAATTCCGACGTACTTCCTATCTACGAACCTGGGCTCAAGGAGGTCGTCGAGGAAGCCCGTGGCAGGAACTTATCCTTTTCGACCGATGTCGAAGGTGGGATTCGGGGGGCGAACATGATTTTCATCTCCGTCAACACTCCAACCAAAACCCATGGGTTAGGAGCCGGGCGAGCGGCGAATCTGGAGTTCGTCGAGAAATGTGCCCGAAGGATCGCTGAGTGTTCTCAAGGACATAAGATTGTTGTCGAGAAATCCACTTTACCTGTTCGGACTGCCGAGGCCGGCAAACGCATCCTTAGAAGTTCTTCCAGCGGAGCGACCTTTGACGTTTTGAGCAACCCGGAGTTTCTTGCCGAGGGTACTGCTGTGTCAGATCTGCTTGCTCCTGATCGAGTCTTGATCGGTGGAGAATCCTCTGAGGCAATCGAGCAACTGGCTCAAGTTTATGAGCGTTGGATACCTCGTCAGAAGATCCTCACGACGAATCTGTGGAGCAGCGAACTCTCGAAACTAACAGCCAATGCATTCTTGGCCCAGAGGGTTTCCTCAATCAATGCCATATCGGCTTTGTGCGAAGCCACCGGTGCGGATGTCGACGAAGTTGCTAAAGCGATCGGTAGCGATTCTCGAATCGGCCCGAAGTTTCTAAAAGCTTCGGTCGGATTCGGAGGCTCCTGTTTCCAAAAAGACATTCTCAATCTGGTCTACTTATGCCAACATTTTGGCTTGTCGGAGGTCGCCATGTACTGGGAGCAAGTCGTCAAAATGAACGACTACCAAAAGCAGCGATTTTCTACGCGGATCATCCGCACGATGTTCCATACCGTCTCGGATAAACAGATCGCGATTTGGGGTTTTGCTTTCAAAAAAGACACCAACGATACGCGAGAATCGGCGGCGATTTACGTATGCCGCGATCTGCTCGAAGAAGGAGCAAGGTTGGTGGTCTACGATCCGCGAGTTTCGGAAAAGCAGATTCGCCATGATCTTGAGGATGTTTTTAAAGACAGTTCGTTGGAAGTTTCACAAAGGCACAAACGTTTGATCGAGACGAACGTGTCCATCGCTTCGGATGCTTATCAGGCTTCTGAGCACGCCCATGCGATTGCCGTGATGACCGAATGGGATGAATTCAAAAAGCTCGATATGAAGCGAGTTTATGAAAACATGTATCGACCGGCCTTCGTCTTTGACGGTCGAAATATTCTCGACGAAGCGGTCTTGGCAAAGATCGGATTTGAGGTTCATGGGATCGGTCGATCGAACAAATTCACAAACTGATTTTTGTGCGTACAGTTGAAAAGTTCATTCAGGAAATAATATGCTCCATTGGGATTTGATTTCTCGAAACCGATCTTCCGACCTGACCTGCCCGGCTGCTGGCGGTGAGTTCATCCAACAGATCGATATGGACGGTCGTCAAGTTCGCTTTGAATGGTCCAGTTGGGAAACAGGCAAGTCGCTTGGCATGAAGTGCTTGACGGTCGATACTGGCGCCATGCGCACAGTGCTGCTCCCCTACCGAGGTATGGGGATTTGGAAGACATGGGTTCAAGGGATCGAGTTCGGTTGGCAGAGTCCTGTCGCCGGACCCGTGCACCCAGCACTTGTCCCCATCGGCGATCCTTCTGGAATCGGATGGCTTGAGGGTTTCGACGAACTGTTCGTGCGATGTGGGCTTTTGAGCAACGGTGCGCCCGATTTTGATTCCAACGGCAAAGTCCTCTATCCGGTCCATGGTCGTATCGCCAACTTGCCAGTAAGCGAATTGAAAATCCAAGCCGATCCGCAGCGAGGAATTCTCGATGTGATCGGCACGGTCATCGAATCTCGATTCTTGATCTATACCCTTGAGCTTGAATCTCGAATTCGCTTCCACGTAGGTTCTTCGATGATTGAAATCCAAGATACCGTCAGGAACCTTCGCTCGAGTCCGGGGTCGATGCAACTGCTCTACCACATCAATCTAGGGCAAGGTCTCCTGGAGGCAGGCTCAAAAATCATCGCACCACTGAAGAGACTCGCCCCTCGTGATCCACGGGCCGCTCAAGGCATAGAAACTTGGAACACTTGCCAGGGGCCCACCAGTGGGTATTCCGAGCAGGTCTATTACGCGCAGCCCTTGATGGACAAAGACCGCTGGACCGAGGCGATGCTCTCCAACGGCGATGAATCTCTCGGCTATTCGGTCCATTTCGACCAATCCACTCTACCGGTAGTGAACTTCTGGAAAAACACTTCGGCACTCCAAGACGGATACGTTTTGGGAATCGAACCTGCCACCGGTTTTCCAAACACACGGACATTCGAAGATCATCACGGCAGACTCGTGCATCTCCAAGGCGGCGAGTCAATCACTTTTCGATTGAAGCTAGAGCCTCATGTTGGAAAACAAGATGTGCTAGTCGCAAAAAAACGCATCGAGTCTTTGCAGAGCATTCCATGTAGCGTCGATCGAGAACCTGCGGCTGGATGGTCTCCAGCAGGCTCCTGATCATGCAATCTACGACTCAAACGGCTTCTTTGTCGAAAGAAAATTCGTTCAGAAGGCTCTTTGCAAAGGTAGGAGTTTGGGTTTTCTTGATCGCTTTTACGATCCGACTTGCAATCGCTCTAGCGAGTATCGATAGCTTTGCTGCCGATACCGATGCCTATCGTCGCTTATCTCAAACCATCTACAACACCGGTACTTTCGGGTTGATCGATCCCCAAGGAACCCCTGTGGCCAGTGCCTACAGGCCTCCACTTTACCCTTGGTTGCTTAGTTGGTTCGGTGGCCTAAGCTCAGACGCAATACCCATAGCAATGTTCCATGCGATCCTAGGGGGCTTGAGCGTTGCAATGACCTTTGAAATCGCAAAGCGACTCGGGATGGCTCAAGTCTCGAGTCTCGCAGCGGCAGCTTTGGTACTGATCGATCCTATTTTGATTCACCAATCCACCTTGGTGATGACCGAAACGCTTGCGACATTCCTAGCAGTTGCCATCTGGTGGTTGACCTTAATGCTCGGATGGTTTGAAACCCCACCCTTTCGTCGATCTATGCTTTTAGGAATCACAATTGGGATGGCCCTGGGTATCGCTTGCTTGTGCCGTCCGACAGCCCTTGCTTGGTGCCTTCTTTGGGCGGGATTTGAATTGCTGCGTAGCCCGCTACGGACATGTTGTTTGTTGCTTGGTTGTTTATTGGTTTTAATCCCTTGGTGGAAACGAAACGAGTCGCAACTGGGTCATGGTCTCTGGACGACAACCCACGGTGGTTACACACTGCTTTTGGCCAACAACCCAATTCTTTACGAACATTGGAACACCAGTGCTTCGCGCGAGTGGGACGAGGATCGATTCCACGCTTGGTGGGCATCGAAACAACTCGAAAAATTCAAACAACTCCCTAGCGATGAGTTCGCAACGGATGCACTTGCAAACCAGTTGGGTTGGGAAACCATTCGCAGGAGCCCTGGCGTTTTTGTCAAAGCAAGTTTGATCCGAGAAGGCTGGCTCTGGGCATGGTGGCCTTCGAAGCGTCTAGCGGATTGGAAAGTCTCCCTGGGACTTGGGATCTATTATGCGGCAACGAGCATCGCTGCCCTGGTTGGGCTCTACAAGCTTTTGCGGATCCCTTGCGTCAAGCGGGCTATGTGGATCCCTGCTTTGTCGTTGACGCTGAGCCTCTGCGCAGTGCATTCGGTCTACTGGAGCAATATGCGGATGCGCGCACCGGTGATCCCAGTGGTAAGCTTGCTTGCAGTCTTGAGCTTTAGACCTTTTTCTAGGCCTTAGTTCGATGCCCGGATGCAATAGAGGCTCGTGCGGGTGCGGACAATCAGATCATTTCCGACCATCGCCGGAGAGGAAAGGCAACCAGCATCGAGGGTGTTTTCGCCAAGCACCTGGCCTTGGGCATCGACCACATGGGCCTTGCCCTGTTCATCGAAACAGTAGATCCGGTTTTTAGCCACCACCGGTGAACTGCTAAAGTCACCCCCTAGACGTTTCTGCCAAACGATTTCTCCATCGACAGGATTCATGGCCGTGAGCACTCCGCGATCTTCAAGCGAGCAAATATTACCATTTAAAAAAACGGGAGAGGGTTTGCAGCCGATCGACCGAGTGGCTTGCCACAACACATGGCTAGCGGTCACATCCCCGCTACCTGCCGGAGAGATCGATAAGAGTTTGGCTTTGCTAAACCCGGAACTGATGTACAGTTGCTTGCCGTCAAACAACGGACGTATAGCGCTAGAGTGCTCCTCGTAACGAACTTTCCATAGCTCTTGACCTGTGGCAGGATCATAAGCGATCACCGCTTTTGCCGCTGGGCTTATCAATTGGTGTTTGCCATCGACCTCGATCACATGCGGTGTGCTGTAGGCTTTCTTCCAGTCGCCATCGTTGGTCCCATAGTCGATTCCGCGATCTTGCTTCCAAACCGTTTGGCCCGTGTTTTTGTCCAGTGCGATTAAGTACTGAACATCAAAGCCGTCCATGCTGAAGATCAAAAGGTTGCCGTAAAGAATCGGACTGGCTCCAGCACCTCGATAGTGGTTGCATGGCAAATCGCGTCGCTGCCATAGAACCGATGCGTCGGATGGATTTAAGGCTGCCGTTCCATAGGCACCAAAGGTGACGTAAACTCGACTCGCGTCGCATACAGGCGTAGGCGAGCCATAAGAATTGAATTGGTGGTAGTCCTTTTGCGTTTCTTCGTTGGTGAAAATGACTCGATCGATGAGCACCTTGCCACTGTTGCGGTCGATCGCTAGAACCGACATGCTAAGTCCATCGTTGCTGGCGTTGGTAAGCCATATTTTGTCGCCCCAGATCACCGGCGAGGACCAAGCTTTGCCGGGGATGTCGGTTCTCCATGCGATGTTTTTCGATTCGCTCCATTCGATGGGTGGATCGCAATTCTCGTCGGCAAGACCGTCCCCTTTTGGCCCCCGGTATTGAGGCCAAAACCCCTTGCCAGCTTGAGCGACCTCCTGAGTGCTCCAAGCCCATTGGAGGTCTTTTCCCGAAAGCTCCACTTTCTGACCTAGGGCTTGGTGAGAAACAAAAATCGAAACGGCAACACTCAATGCGGTTGCGGATTTGCGCAAGGAACGACTCATGGTTGGTCTTTATTCAGGTGTGGATCAAATAGCATTCTCTCTAGGAACGCGACTGCCCATCATTATAACGGCCAAAACGAGACTAACTGCCCGGCTTGAGTTCAATTTGGATCTTCTGAGACCCCTTCTTGACTTTGATCTTGAGCTGCGAGGTTTCAGGCAAATAGTACTGCTCGGGAAGCTTTACCCATCGGTCGGAAACCTTCGATGCCCCCTTGGTGCTCTGCAGAAGGCTCTTGCGGACATCCTCTGGGAGATTGTCTCCCGGGAGTTTGGCCGGACCCGTAGCGGGCAATGGTTCAAACTCCCGATTGTCTACCCCGACCATCACGTCGCCAACCGGTAAATCGATCTTGAAAGTTCCATCACGCCCCAATTCCGCAGATCCTTCGACGGTAAGCTTGTTCTTGGCATCGATCGAAACGAAGCTCAACATCCCTCCAGGCAGTGGCTTGCTGTCAAAGAGAACTTCTCCCTCAACACTACCCCGCGGGCGCTGGCATCCAATCATGAAACAAAGCAAGGTCGAAAATAAAAAGCATCGATAGATGATCATCACGAATACTTCCTTTAATCCGTTGGGTTTGCGTTCTCTATTCGGGCAAAATGGCGACATCACCACCATCGGGGGTCAGGCTCCAGAACCAAATCTGCGAGTCCATCGTCCCCGACAGGGCTGTGACTGACCCGTCCGCATAAGCGACTTGCATGAGAGAGTGTTGGGACGTGGCCAAACGCCTGTCGCAACGACCGCCGTTGGTTGAGTTTCTCAAGGGGTAAGCTGGGCTTACTTGAAAGCGAGAAGCGATGCCATAAGTGAAGATCACACCATCGCGACCTCGCCCGCCACCAAAGACAGCCGATAGCCTGTCGCCAGGGTAGCTATCGACAGGAACCCCCGAATTCGGCTGAGACCCTCCAGTACCTCCAATTCGGAAGATACCACGCATCCACCAAGTGCCACCTGGAGCACCCGCGCCGTCGCATCGCGAAAGTTTCTCTGCAAGCATGATCGTTTGCGACGTTCCATCTTTAATCGTCGAGAACTTGGCTCTGCCATCCCAGCAAGTTTCCCAAGGGTAACCGGCTGCACCGCAAACCGTTGTGATGTTATTAACACCTCCAAAAACTAAGAAGTTTCCAGCATAAGATGAATCGCCAGGCGTCCAGTCCAATCCGTTGCCCAACGTCGAATCACTCGGACATCGGAACGTGGGAATGCTGGTTTGACGAAGCCACGTTCGGCTGTTGGGATTGACCGATCCCCAAGTGGGCCAAGTGTAACCCAAATCAACCCAAGTATTTGGACTCTGTTGACCAACAGCGGCCGCTAAGTCGCAGGTCGATCCCATTGTCCATACCGTGTTGTTCTCCATATAAGGGAGCATATGGTAATACAGTGGAGCATACCATGCCCCCCCAAAGTTTCCGGACTGTGGCGGAAACCTCTTGAGTGCTGAGTGGCAGTTGTGCAGGGCCAAGATTTGTTGCTTAAAGTTGTTTTGGCACTGCATTCGACGCGCCGCTTCCCGCGCCGCTTGAACGGCAGGTAGAAGCAACCCGACCAATACACCAATGATCGCGATGACGACCAAGAGCTCTACCAATGTGAAACCTTGGCGCAACCGATCAGATTTTTTCCAAACAATGTAGGATTCGCGATGAATAGACATTGAATGCACCCTAATGCAAAAAGAGAAGAATCAAGACAATCAATGAAAGAGATATTATTACAGGATCTTCATCGAAATTGTTCCGGGGACTTCAATAAAAAACAAAGTCGCCACCAATAGGGGGGTGAGAGCAATGCCTCTAGAAACCCGAACCGTGAGGGAGGCCGCGATAGCACACGGCCGATGGCTTCGCATGACGCTTACTCGAGTGCTTCCTCGTTTACACTTCGGGTTACTGGGCCTGCGGCCCTTGTGCGGACTGGATCGCTTCGGCCACAGTTTTCTTCCCGAGTGGGGTTTTGTCATCAAAGGGACCATCGGATCCCCCGCTTGGCCAAGTCTTCGGATCGGCGTACTTGCCGTCGTCTTGGTATTGGACTTGCAATCGCCCAAGCTCCCCTTTGAGCTCCTTAAAAAGCTCTTGGGTTGCGGGTCGATTAGCGCTTTGCGGGTCATGCAGGAGGTTATTTTGCTCGTTTGGGTCATTCGCAATATCGAACAGTTCGTAGACGTCTTTGCGCCAGTAATAAATCAACTTGTGCGTCGCGGTCCTGACTCCGTAATGGGCTGCGGTATTGTGGTGTCCCGGGTCGTGGTAGTACCGATAGTAAACCGACTTGCGCCAGTCGCTCGGCGTTTGGCCCTGGAGTACCGGCACGAGCGATCTGCCTTGCATCGAATCGGGTATTTCAACCTTAGCAAAGTTCAAGAAAGTCGGAGCCAGATCGATGTTTGCGACCATCGCTTCGGGAGTCGATCCGGCTGGAATCCCAGGGCCTCTGATGATCAAGGGTGATCGCAAGCCGGGTTCGTACATGAAACGCTTGTCGTACATCCCGAGTTCACCCATATACCAACCGTTGTCAGCCGTGTAGATAACGATGGTGTTTTTTGCCAATCCTTTTTTGTCCAAATAATCAAGCATCGCACCGATGCTGTCGTCGACCCCTTGGACGCATGCCAGATAATCTTGCATGTATCGCTGGTACTTCCAACGCACCAACTCCTTTCCTTCGAGCGTCTTGCCGTCGACTTGGACGCTCGTGGGTTTGACCCCGAGCCATTTGTTTCGTTCTTGGCCTTGAAGCTCCACCGGTGGAGTGAGTTTCAGATCGCGGCGAGTCAAATCGTTGGCGATGGTTTGCTGATTTTCAGGAAGAGCGGCCGGACGCGTCGCGTAATCATCCCAGAGCGTGGAAGGCTCCGGAAATGTTCGATTGCGAAAGGCTTCTTTATTCTTCGTGTCTGGCTCCCATTCGCGGTGTGGAGCTTTATGATGAAGCATCAAAAAGAAAGGTTTGTCGGCAGGTCGAGTATCGAGAAACTCGATTCCCAGTTGCGTCGTGATCTGAGTGCAGTGGCCTTCGATCGTCAATTTATGACCAGGGACGAGAAACTGGGGATTCCAATAAGCTCCCTGTCCTGGCAAAACAATCCAGCGATCAAAACCGGTCGGGTCGCTCCCAAGATGCCACTTGCCGATCATTCCAGTGTGGTAGCCGGATTGCTGCAGACGCTTTGCGACGTGATCCCTTGAGCCGTCAAAGCGATTAAAGACCGGTACACCGTTGAGGTGAGAGTACTGACCTGTCAAAAGCGTAGCACGGCTAGGGGTGCAGATCGAATTGGTCACGAAAGAATTCAGGAAACGCGCCCCCTCTTTGGCCAAACGATCCAAGTGCGGCGTTGTATTGACCTTCGATCCATACGCCGAAATCGCTGCTTGCGCATGATCATCCGAGAAGACAAAGAGGATATTTGGACGATCATCGGCCCTAACGGTAGATCGATTAGCCGATGGGGCAAGTGCGATGAAACAAGCCAACGCCTGGAGGAAAAATAACTTAAGCATCGTGTTGCTCTTAGCCTTTTCGAACGTCTTTTAAAATCGCGGTAACGCGGTAATAGGAAATTTAGAAAAATCGTATGATCGGGAGTGTTTTACAGTTTCCCAGTATTTAGAAAATCATGGTTTACCGGTGCCGAGACTCTTTGGCCATCTGGAGAAACCAAGGTGATCTGACCTGGGCTAAACTCGATTGTTTTGACAACTTGAAATGCTTGCGGAACTCGAACGACTCCTTGGATATAACGAATCTCCGTTGGCGTTTTCTTCGTCAACTCCAAGGCGGTCTTGATTCCTTGCTGGTTGATTGCATTGGGTTCGACCGAGGCCTTGAGGCCATCGGCAAAATAAGCAGTCACATCTTCGAGTCCTAGGCAATGGTTGCGTCCCAGCCAAGGATATCCATGCCGGCCACGGTTCTCGATCCAAAAAACTGTTGAGTTTAAGACCGACGGATCCTTGAGACTAAACCAGACATAACCTTTGTCCGTGAAAGTTGCAGTCATCCAAGCGGGGGTTTGATGGGCATCTGCCGGCTGGTTGTAGATTTGAACCAAATCGGCATGTCCTTGGCGAGCCGGCAATCGGCTCAAGTCGGCATCCTTTTGCCCCTTCCAAGCCACCGGAACATGGGCCAGTGAGTCCCAATGCTTACCCGGCTCGAGCGATTGATACTCCCCTTGCTTGGGATCCGAGAAAACACCTGGATAAGTCATGCCGAATCGGATCGGGCTCGATGCCAGATGGACGCTGTTTTCTTGCTCGCTCATCGCAAGCGTCGCATGGTGACCCAGCGGGACCTTGCCCTCGAATCCTTCGATGGTGTGTTTGGTATAGACGACGTTTTGGTTGTCGACCAAGTAGATATCTTTAGTGACCTTGCCCACCCGAGCGGTCGTTTCCAAGGTCATCGATGTGTGTGAAACACTCCCGGCACGCTCGGTGACTTTGCGAATCCAAGGGCTACTTGCGACCTCTCCGTGCGGTGGATGCTTTTCGCTTCCGACAGCCTCAGAGTTACCACCAAAAGGCATACAAAAGAAATCACCTCGCAGAGGTACCAAGACAGCTGCGGGCATCTCGGGCCCTTTCTCCTCCTGCCAAGGACTGATGTGGTAGGGCTGGATCGGTTCGGATGTGTCGCGATAAAAGGTTACCGGAGCCATGTGCCCACCTAGGAGCGTGACGGCCAGTTCGACCTGACTGTTCGAAAGCACATAGCTCGGCTGAGCATGGATTGTCTTATCGGCCATGGTCACTTTGTTCTCACTGCCGGAATCCTGTGCATAGCCAACCGAGCCTATCGCCGTGCAAGCCGTGGCTAAGCATAGAACCATCCTAAAAAGGTACTTCGTCAATTTCATGGTAGCAATTACACCGAGTTGAGAGTTAATGATGTATGGCGGACCAGACGTCTAGGCGGGATCCCAAAGCATAGAAGATGACTTTGCGAAAGCAACACCCAGGAGATGCTTTTTGGCTATAACCTGTCAAGCGAATCGTCTTAGTCCAGACTCAGAGGTCGCGTTTGCTGGGTAAACTCGCCTGCGGTGTCCCTTGGGACAAACCAGTCCATAATACCGGCGGGTACGGATGGGATTTGACTCCCGAACCGCTCCGACAGCTCGTCGCTCGCGGACGGTTTTTTTGCGAAAATACGCAAATTGCGAATTGCCGTGCGGGTCAAGCATTCGTCACCTTGTTCGCAATGTGTATCGAGCGAGTGAAATGCAAGCCGCAGGTACTTTTCATTCGTCGAGACAGCCGACTCGCCGACTTGGAGCACGTGGTCTCCTGGAACCAAATCTCGCCATGAGAAATGGGGCAGTTGCGATGCTATTTTGGCTATCCTAACGATCCGCTCGGGAGTGATGCTTTGGAGAAGATCGAACTGGCGAATGACGAAATAGGTTTTTTGATATTCGCTAATCAAGTAGTCGGTTGTCGCAAGTCGCAACAAGTCGCGATCCATCAACGGATCGATCAAGATGCGAGTAGGACGATTCGAATCGATACTGAACTTGGTCTCACCCGGAGAGGATAGGATCCCAGCCCCATATGCGCGAACTTCTTGATCCTGGAGCACCAGACCAAATTCGACCGTAAACCAATAGATCCTTTCGGCATACAGCAGCAATTCGTCCCCGCGTCGCTCGATCGCCTCTCGACGCTCTGGTCGGTCTGTAAGTGCCAACGCTTCATCTCGCTCTTGATAGATCATATTCCTGGCTACGCCATGACTTTGCATCAACTGGGCCACTACAGGAATAGTGAACGTCGATACGTGCCCAGCAACATCGTGACCAATGTCAGGCTCCTGAAGATAGTCTTGTTCCAGCGCTCGCATGAACGTGGTCACTGGAAAAAAACGCCGCGAATGGCAGGTAAAGAACAACTCGGCAGGGATGATCATATTGACGGTGGCAAGTTGCCAAAGCGTTTGCTGGTAGATACGAGCGTTGAGTAAGTAAAAGTCTGGGATCACCGTGCCGCCGATCTGGAAGAGTTCCTCGCCATGCAAATACTCGCGGCATGCATAGCGATGCTTAGAACGCTGCTGCTCGGCGATCAGACAAGCCCAACTCAAGTTTTGTTCGAACGTGTAGGAATCGTATTGCTGCGCGTTGGCGTAGCGTCCAAGATCCACCGTCAAATCCGACAAATTGCCAATTCGAAATGGTTGGCCCGAGCGAGCCGCTCGGAGGTATTGCTCCGCTTTATCGGCAGGAATAGGAAAAGGAACACGAGTGTCTGCTAGGCAACGTTCCAGTTCCCCGAGTCGATCTTCGAAGCTCGGGGCGAAAACCTTTTCCCACGCCACACCATGACGATCGGCAATGAGGCGGTACTTCTGCTGCAAGCTCTCTTGTGTCGTATCCATGGGGCTCTCCTGACATCGAGCAAATCCGGCTGGTCGTCGCTAATTATAAGTGGTTCGTCCCATCGGTTTAGCTCACTGAAGTAAAACCGGCCTAAAGGGAATCCAAATCTGCTAGAATGAGTTTCCTGCCGAATGCTTCCTCCCACCCATTTCCAGGGGCTTGCTATGCTTAGTCTAGATTCCTATTTTCGCCGACTCTCAGACAACATGACTAAACTATCGATCAAGTTTTTTTTAATCGTTGCTGGCTTAGAGGCTAGCGCCTGGGCTCAATTCCCAGCCGAGCATTTCGACAAGCTCGACCCGGTGAATGTCGTCGAGCTACAAGGCACCGAGCGACTCACGCTCCAAGGTGACATCGCATCGGAACTCGTCTCCGGAGTCGATCGATTTCTGCTTAAGCAACTCGATGATTCGGTTATTCAACGCAAGGCTCATTGGCCAAAACCCAATCCTCCAAGTGGTGCACTTGGTGCTCTGTCCTATGAAGATGCCATCAAGGGGCTCCGTGCACAGTACGCGCGTCGAATCGGGCTTGTTGACTCCCGCAGTGAATCGAGCGATTGGATCATCGAGAGTCCACTCGGGGTAACGGATTTTTCTGGAGGCTTGCAATCGTTGGCCAGTGACGAAAACCTCCGGATCGAACAGGTTCGCTGGCCAGTTCTCGAAGGGTTTGAAGCCCACGGCTTGCTGGTGATCCCAAAGACGATTCGTTTCGGTGCAGTGCTCGTTCCCGATGCTTCTGAATTGCCAGAAAACCTTTGTGGTGTCGGACAAAATGCAAACGCAGATGCTCTTGCGATCGCTCGCTGTGGGGGCTTGGTCGTCATTCCGCAAGGAGCCAGTCGGCACCGTGAGGCACGGCTAGGACGGGCAGTCATGACCGACCAAGAATTCCTTTACCGATCTGCCTTTATCCTCGGCAGACACTTGCTTGGATACCACGTCCATCAAAATATGGCGGCCGTGGATCTATTGAAAAAAAGGATCGGCCCAAAACCGATCATGGTTGCGGGTTGGGGAGAAGGAGGCTGGATCGCGCTGGCTACCGGGGCTTGCGACACACGCATCGATGTGACTTGTGTATCAGGACATTTTGGACCAAGAGAAAAAATTTGGGATGAGCCGATCCATCGCAACGTGCACGGACTGCTCAAGGACTTTGGTGATGCCCAGCTTGCTTGCCTGATTGCTCCGAGGCAATTGGTGATCGATCCAGTTCCCGGTCCTGATGTGAGCATTGCAGGAGACGGTGGTGCACCAGGAAGACTCATCGGCCCAGAGCCCTCCGAGGCCAAAGCAGAAGCGGATCGGGCCAGAGAAATCCTAACGGATTGGAAGCTTCAAGACAGAGTCGCACTTAGCGAACCATCCGGTGTGGCTAACTTGCAGGGAACTCGGATCAGCGATTCGGGACTTGCCACGAGCATCGGAAAACTCGGGGCTGATTTCAGTGCCGGATCACTCGCGATCGCTACCAAGCGAGCTGCGATTGCCCAAGGCAATTGGGATCGTTTGGAATCGGTCCAATCGCGACGACTCGCATGGCTTGGACAAATCGATCGCTGGCAACAAAGGAAGCTGGATTTGATTCAATACGAGCGAGACGCTTATTGGAAGGACCTCGATACGTCCAGTCCTGAAAAGTTCGCATCGAGCATCGAACCCTATCGCAAGGAGTTTCGTGAGGAGATCATCGGAAACTGGGATCTTCCGAAAAAGCCCCTGATGCCGCGAACAAGGCTCGTTTACGAGCGAGAGAAGTTTCGAGGCTACGAGGTCGTGCTCGATGTGTTCGATGATGTTATCGCCTATGGCGTACTGCTGGTTCCTAAATCCAGCGAGCCGATTGCCAAGCGACCTTGCGTGGTCTTCCAGCATGGGCTCGAGGGACGCCCCACGGACACGATTGTCAAGGATCATCCGGCCTATCACGATGTCTCGGCGAGGTTGGCAGAGCAAGGTTATGTCGTCTTTGCTCCCCAAAATCTGTACTTGTTTACAGATCGTTTCCGGAGTCTTCAGCGCAAGAGCAACCCACTGGGCAAGACCTTGTTCTCGACAATCATTGCTCAGCACGAGCAGATCGTAAAGTGGCTTGGAAGTCGCCCTGAGGTCGATCCGAGCAGGATTGCGTTTTATGGGTTGTCTTACGGAGGCAAAAGCGCCATGAGAATCCCAGCTCTTGTACCGGACTATTGCCTGTCGATATGTTCGGCGGACTTCAACGATTGGGTATGGAAGAACGCCAGCACCTCGGCACCTTATAGCTATGTTTGGACGATGGAGTACGAGATCTTCGAGTTCGATCTTGGGCGCAAGTTTAATTACGCGGAGATGGCGACTTTGATTGCTCCTCGTCCATTTATGGTCGAACGAGGGCATGGTGACGGAGTGGCACCCGACGAGCGAGTCGGTTTAGAGTTCGCAAAAGTCCGTCGGATGTACGCGGCCCGGTTAGGGATCCCTGATAAGACCACGATCGAGTGGTTCAACGGTCCTCATACCATCCATGGGGTTGGAACTTTTGAGTTTCTCAGCAAGCATCTGAATCATCCGCTTAAAGTGGAATGATTAGCGACACTATTGCGGACATTTGCAATGGCGAAGATGCCGTTAGCCGACGAGCGCGAGCGTCGGGCAGAGACACTGCACGGCCTGGCGCGATGAAACACCTTGATCGGAACCAAGCCAACGTTGCGGTTTGGCTGTTGAATAGTTTAATTGCGAACAAGCATCGGTTTGGCGCGGTTTAACGCGCTGCCCGACGTTCGCGCTCGTCGGCTAACAGCATTCGGCCCGGGGAGACTCGTCCCTATAGCAAGGATTCTCAGCCTCAAAGATTGCAGTAAAACCAAAGCACCTGTTTTTACCTCGGAGTATTGCTCGTAACAACCTTTGGATCTTTTTTCTGATACGATGAGAGCAGAGGGTTAGCTCTCCAAGGAACTCTGATTCAAAGGATGAATGATCATGCAGAAATGGTTGCTGAATGCTTGCCGTAAGTCGCGTTTTTGGTTTGTACTGACCCTCGGATTGTTTTTGGGTTCTCCATCGGTACACGCTGGGGTGGTGATCCAAATCAATTTCGATGGAGGTCTAACTTCATCGCAACAAGCTTATTTCAGCGTCGCAGCGAGCTACTGGCAAAGTCTGATCGTCGATTATGCTGGTGGGACAAACCCGCTGTTTTCGAGTGGGATTGATGACATGGATGGTCGGATTGACATCACGGCTAAAGGGATCGCTATCGACGGAGTTGGTGGAGTTCTCGGTCAGGCAGGGCCTCAAACTGGCGCAGGTTTAGGTGGCTTTCTCTACACGGCAACTGGAATCATGCAATTCGACAGCGCCGACTTGGGATCCATGGAGTCTAACAAGACGCTCATGGCGGTCATCATGCATGAAATGGCTCACGTGCTTGGATTCGGAACCCTTTGGGATCCAGCCACCGATTTTGGGATCGGAGGTTTCCAAGACGTCTTTAATCACACCACTAACGCCTATGCCGGAGCCAATGCGCTCGGGCAATGGAAGACTGAATTCTCACAATCATCTGCAACCTTTGTCCCGGTTGAAGCCGATGGGGGGGCAGGAACGGCCAAATCCCACTGGAATGAGGTTGCAGGAGGCGCAGGTCTGACGGGCATCACCGACACGCTTGGACGCGATATGCGAAATGAACTCATGACCGGATGGTTAAATGCTCCCTCGTTTCTAAGTCGCATGTCCGTTGCGCAGTTCGCAGATATCGGCTACGTCGTGGATTTTACCAACCTCGCCTTTGTCAATTCGAACCTTAACAAAGCCGTTGTACCAGAGCCGAGTTCGATGCTGATCTTCGCAATGGGAGCTTTCGCCTTCGCCAAGACCAAAAGTCGCAAAGTCAAATCATAAAGTTCGATCTTTGGCCAAGATTGAATTATGCTGGAGGTTCGACGCTCACTGCAGTCGACCCAACTTCCTACTAGCAAATCGAGGCCAAAATGCTTCATTCACTTCGGTGCATAGGGTTGTTCATTCTGGGCTTTGCCTTGGCGATGCACGATCCGAGTGAATGCCTCGGACAGACGCGAGCGGTGCCTCCGCCGTCTCAAATGCCCAATGACTCGGTCCCCGATGTCTTGCGCACCTGGATCCCGTGGGTTCTTTGGGACCAGAGCGACCAGAGTGCACCATCGACTTATAGAAATCCCGACGAGCGAATCTATTACTGGCCCAGCCAGGTTGAGATACAAGCCGATGAAGCAAAGGGTAGCTGGCAAGTCCAAGTGGCCGTGTACCGAGAATCTTGGTTCCCCCTTCCAGGCGGAAGCGAACATTGGCCTAAAGGGGTCAGCGATGCCGAAAAGGAACTTGTCGTCATCGAACACAATGGTTCCCCATCGGTCAAACTCAAACCCGGCAATCATTCGCTCAAGGGATATTGGCTTTGGAACTCCCTACCTCAGAAACTTGCAATCCCAAGAAGCTACGGTTTGTTAAGACTGCATGTTCGCAATGAACCGATCGCGATTCCGAACTGGGATAGCGCCGGTATGCTTTGGCTTAGTCGCTCGACTCTCGGCCAAGACCTACAAAAGGACAGCTACTCGTTTGATATCCATCGCTTGATCCAAGACGGGTCTCCAATCTGGCTTCGGACACAGATCGATTTGACGGCAACGGGCAAGAGCCGAGAAGAGGAACTCGGCTTTGTTCTCCCAGAGGGTTGGCAGCTTTCGTTTGTCAACAGTCCGATCCCGGTGGCCATCGATGATAGCGGTAAGCTCAAAGCCCAGTTGCGAGCGGGAAATTGGAAAATACTCATCGATGCATTTCGAATCGAGGACATCAAAGAGCTCAAGTACCCCAACGGTGTGAAGCCAGCCAAAGAGGCAGAACTGCTGGCTATTCAGGCCGCTCCCGACCTTCGCACGATAGAACTTCAGGGAGTCGTGCCCATCGATGCGCAAACGACGAGGTTTCCCACGAACTGGCGCAATGTGACGGTCTATCAATGGAAAACCGCTAACACAGCGACCATTCTTGAGAAAAATCGCGGGATGGGTATCGAGAAACCCAATCCATTGAGCGTTGCCCGCGTGCTCTGGCTCGATGACGATGGCACCGCGATGACTTATCAAGATATCCTCGACGGGGAACCCAAGCAAATCACCCGACTCGATGTGGCTACCGAGCATCAACTAGGTGTGGTCCGTATTCAAGGTGAAAGACAACTTATTACTCAAAACCCGGTGACGGGCTCTGAAGGGATCGAGTTGCGGATACGCAAACCGCAGATCGAAGCCGTCGGACGGACATCGAGCGTGCGAGAAATACCTGCCATCGGATGGCAAACGCCCGCGGACAATCTCGATGTGACCCTTTACATGCCTCCGGGCTGGCGGATGCTAGCTGTCTTCGGACCAGATCGAGTCGAAGGGGACTGGCTAACCGCATGGAGCTTGCTGGATCTGTTTTTGCTTTTAGTCTTTAGCTTAGCTGTCCTGCGTCTCTATGGATGGATCCCGGGTATGGTGGCATTCGCCGCCTTTGCTCTGACTTATCACGAACCAGGTTCGCCTCGTTGGACTTGGTTTTTCCTACTGATTCCGCTGGCGTTGATTCGCGTGATCGGCTCGGGCAAGAGCCTCGCAGGGTTGTATTGGTGGAAGCATATAGCCACGGCAGTGCTGCTATTGAATTTGATTCCTTTTGCAGCCATGCAGATTCAAAATGCCATTTATCCGCAGCTCGAGCCGAGCAATTCGAACATCAAAAACCGCAGCTTGTTCCAGTGGATGGAGCAAACCTCCAATACTCGAGCGGATCAGGCGGGCGACCATTATACGACTATGGAACTCGAGTCGAGTATTGTGCAAGCTCCGATGCAGATCCCGCAGATTCGTTCCAAGTTGGACAGTGCACCAGCGGATCGGAACTACGTTCAAACCAATCAAGCTCAGGTAGGTAATTTCGCTTACGATCCCAAGACCAGTATTCAAACAGGTGTTGCCAAACCGCAGTGGCTGGGAACTGCGGTGCATTGTGCCTGGGATGGACCTGTAAGCGATACACAAACCATCCGACCCGTGATGATTTCATGCAACCAGCATCGGGCGCTTACTTTATGCCGCTTGGTCTTGCTGATGCTCCTGATGGGGATCCTCCTTGAGGGGCTTGGGAAAATCTGGAAACAGGCTCTAGCAATCACACCAACGGCTCGAGCGAATCCATCTGTACCCAGCGCGATACTCTTGATCTTGATGGTAGCGGTGATAGCTAGTACCAATGCCGAGCGTGCTTTTGCGCAGATACCTGATAACGATACTTTGAGCACGCTGCGCGAGCGGGTCAAACAGGCCAGTGATGCCTTTCCAACAGCAGCCGATATCCCGGAGATGTCGATCAAAATCCAGCAGGACAATCTAGAGATGCAGGCGACGATTCATGCGGCAAGCATCCTAGCTGTGCCCCTGCCGGGCAAAGGGGCAAGTTGGTTTCCAAGCACCATCGAAATCGATGGCCAGGATGCCCAAGTGGTACGCAAGGATGACGAGCATCTGTGGGTGTTGGTTCCCGATGGGATCCATCAATTAAAGGCACGAGGAAGAATCCTCGAGAGTGCCGAATGGTCGTGGGCTTTTATCCATGCTCCACACTACTTAACGATCGATGCACCACAATGGACCTGGACGGGACTTGATCCTGAGGGTAAGCCAGAAAATCAAATCATCTTTGTTCGCAAAGAGCAGCGCCTCGAGGGTCAAGCAAGTTATGACCAGAAGAACTTTCGCTCGGTATTTCTGGTCGAGCGCCGGCTCGAGATCGGACTGGTCTGGAAGGTGAATACCTCGCTCAAGCGGTTAAGCCAACCGGGCAAGGCTGTGAGTGTTTCGGTTCCTACTTTGGCAAATGAACAAATCATTACACCGGGCGTGGCCAGCCAAGCGGGCAATATCGAAGTGAACTTCAGTGCCGATCAAATGGTCTTTGAATGGCATTCGGAGTTGCCTGTTTCACCGAAGATTCAATTGGTGGCCAAGTCGGCTGCAAACGGCTCGGTGTCCAACAATCTCGTCGAGAGATGGCTCGTCGAGACATCTCCTGTTTGGAGCATGCAATCGGTGGGGAGCAAGCCTGTTTTTGACCTTCGAAAGCCAAATCTTGTTCCCGAATGGAACCCTTGGCCAGGCGAATCGGTGGAATTGAAGTTTCAGCGACCCGCTGCGGTTCCAGGCAAATTGCTGACGATTCAGTCACTCGAGCATTCGCTGGAGGTCGGAGGTCGGCAAAGAAAATCGAAGCTGTCCTTTGAAATCGAATCGAGTCTGGGGGGCGAGCAATCCATTCCAATTCCTTCTGAGGCCACTGTGAGCGACGTTCGCGTCGCTGGACGGAGCGTGCCGATTCGTCGGCAAGCCGACGAAGTCTTGATCAATCTCCTGCCCGGTGCGCAGCAGGTTTTGATCGAGTGGACCCAGGAGATTCCGATCGCTAGCGTCGTTTCGATGCCAGCGATACAAATGCCTCAGGAGGTAGCAAATATTCGTTCGCAGATGCTCATGCCTTCCTCGCGTTGGGTGCTTTGGGCCAATGGTCCGCAGCGTGGGCCAGCCGTCCGTTTTTGGGTTGTATTAGCGGTTTCTCTTTTAGCAGGCTGGGTACTCGGGAGTCGTATGGAGTCCCCCTTGGCCACCTGGGAGTGGATGCTTCTGATGATCGGACTTACCCAAGTCCACATCGTTTCGTCGCTCTTGATTGTCGCGTGGCTTTTCTCGATCCAGTTTCGGCGTCGGCTAAATCCTCATTCGATCGGCGGATTTTCTTTTAATTTTTTGCAGGTCTCGAACGTTCTATTAACGATCGTCGCCATCGGCTTGCTCATCGGAGTAGTGACCGCAGGGCTACTGGGAACACCTCGAATGTTTATCGTCGGGAACGAATCCTTTGAGGGAAATCTCAATTGGTTTACCCCTAGATCCGACAGGAGTTTACCGGAGCCTTGGGTTCTTTCGGTTTCGATATGGTACTATCGATTCCTGATGCTCCTATGGGCTTTGTGGCTTGCCAATAGCTTGCTGCAGTGGCTCAAGGAGTGGTGGAGATCCTTGGTAGACATCACAGGTTGGATGACTTGGGAACGTCCCAAATCCAAGCAGTGTCAGCCTGCCGGTCTGCCAAGCCAAGTTCACGAACCACATTTAGGAGACCAAAAACATGAAAAGTAAGTTTTCGATTTGTTGGGTTTTATTCTTAGCGATTTTCGTTGTCTTGCGAGATACGCCCGAATGCCTCAATGCTTGCTGTCCTGCATTTAGGGATGGGGCAGGATTCCGAATCGCCGACCAAAGGATTCTCATTGCATGGGATCCGCAGTCCAAGATCGAGCATTTCGTGCGCGAGGCGGCATTCCGAGGACCGGCCAACGACGACTCGGATTTTGGTTTCTTGGTTCCCTCGCCAACCCAGCCGCAGATCGAGGAATCCGACGCAAGTGTCTTTAGCGCGCTGGACCAAAAAATTCAGCCTCGGATCGAAGTCAAAGACCGCTGGAGCGTTGATCCTTTCCCGCTAGTTCTATCTCCATTTGTATTGATGGAAACAAAGGTAGGGAGCGGTCTAGCAACCGACAGCGCCATAGCCCCGGCTCTTGCAGTTCTTGAAAATAAAAAAGTCGCTGGATACGAAGTCGCAGTCCTCAAGGCAAACGATCCCAACGAACTGATCCAATGGCTTAAAGACAATCAGTATCAAGCGCGCAAGGATCTCGAAGAGTGGGTAGTGCCCTATATTGAGAAAGGCTGGGTCATCACGGCCTTCAAGTACGATTCAAGTTCGAAGCGGACCCAAGTAGGCACGGTGCGCATCTCTTTTGCCACCGAGAATCCCGTTTTTCCGTACCGTGTCCCGAAGGATCAGTTTACCGAGGAAGGGAAAGGGAACCTATTGAAAGTTTTCGTAGTCGGCCCAGGGAGAGCATCAGGATCGTTAGGTCAAAGCCCATCGAATGAGGCTTGGACGCGAGGCAACTTGAAATTTTCAATGCCCTTGGCACCAACCGAGTTCGAAGAATTAATCGGTGCGGCTGTGCCAAGTGACCAAATCAAGACCGATGAGCCACTGTGGCTTACCGCATGGGATGATCGAACTTGGCCCTCGAGCGACAAAGATCTGTGGTTTAGCTTTGATCTAAAGGCAGAGGCATATCAGCAGGTCAGAACCGTTACCCAAGACCGATCGATCTATTTGCCGATCGATGTACTTGGGTTGGCCACTCTTGGCACCGGACTTTGGGTCCGGCGCCGAAGAGCTCAAAATGGATCCAATGGCCAAAATGCCATCGGATGATCAGTTCATCTTGGATCGTTTTCTGTGTCGCACGAGCAATCCGCCTAGGAGCGATCCGAAGAGGGCCACGGAGGTCGGTTCGGGTACAACACCACCACCTCCTCCTCCGCCGCCGCTTCCTGTGATCGTCAGTGCGCCGTAGGTGATAAGTCCATCGAGCACCGTACCATCGGCCAGCACAATGTCGTCGAGAAGGGCGTCGAAATCCGACATCGTAAAGGTGATCGATTCGCCAACGGCCCCACCGCTGAGAGTAAAACTAGCGAGTCTGATCGATGCTAGTGTCGGACTAACTATCACACCTAGCGGATCTTCGATTGCCGAAGGTGACAGATCCGCTTGTTCGACCGTGCCCGAAAGTGTCAAGGTATTCAAATCGATCGTTGAGGATCCGCCACCGTTATCAAAAAATCGACCTCCCTGCGTTCCGTAATCGGTCAACCCGGAAACGGTGTAGGCGCTCGAGCCAGTCCAAGTGAATTTGATGTTTCCAGAGACGGTTTCAAAAGTCCCGATTTGAGAGGTCTCTCCTACATCACGTGTTTCCTTGAGGATTACATCGATGATCGTTGGTGTTCCAACGACGAATGGAGTTCGCTCTACGAGAATCAATTCCGAAACGACAGCCGCTTGGCTCTCAAGAGCCAAGGCAGCCATGGAGTAAAAAGCCAAAACAGCGCACAAAATCTTCTTCATGGGGTCCCTCCCTGATCGAAGTGTAGTGAATAAACGATCGCGTAAAAATCGGTTTAGAACAATCGTCGTCGACGATTTCGATTGTTATTGAAGTTGGTGATATCCGCACCTGCTGATACCGAACCATTGCCATCCCAATCCAATGCGGCATTGTAGGAGAGCTGAGCGTTTCTCAAAGCAACCGCGTCGGTTCCATCGACGTCTCCATCACCATCGCTATCTCCGTACATGCGGAAGAAACGATCGGTGGCAAGGTCCCCAAAGGCTGCATCGCCGACCAGAGCGAAACCTTCAGCCTGAACCTTGGTCGGATCGATACGAAGTACATAGTTACCATCGGCAAGCGAGTTACCGTTTGTGGCAGCAGCGGCCCCTCCAGCACGCTTGATCACACCGCCTACATTCGTACCGTTAGCTACAACTCCGGCATCAAAGGTGATCGTGTAGCTCGAAGAAGGCCCAGAGGCCGGGGTGATAATAAGCTGGTTCTGAGGGATGAAGCTCGATCCAGCGGTAAGCAGCCCAATATTCTCAAGGGAGAAAGCATTGGACTGTAGGGTTACAGGTGAACCGAAGTTGACCACCAGGGAAGTGACGATCGACCGCTGTGCGTTATTGGGGAATGTTGCACCGCCGTTGATCGTCGCACCGACAAACGTCGCACCGAGAGTAAAGCTCCAATCGCTTGGCGATCCGGGAGCGACAGATTCCCAGTTTGCTGCGGTATTTCCAATCGCTGGTCGAATCGTGCTAGGAAGACCGCTGTAGACGGCACCTGTCGGCTTGTACCTGGCTGCTGCACCCGTTGGTTTGATGAAGGTGGTACCTAGGGTAAGTCCAGCGGGTCGCGAACTGGTCGATGATCCAATGGCCACGCCATAAATAAATGCAGTGGGAGTCGATGATGCAATTGTGGTCGCTTTGTAGATGTAGATCTCGTCGTTGTTATTCCCAAGGCCTGGCCCCGCGGGCAAGTCCCAATCGTAGGTAGCAGTGGAAACATCGGCCCCACCCCATGGAAGCGAAAGGATGGTTCCAGCGGGAATGGTTTGACCCGTTTTGACGGTAAATAAAGCTTCCGCCTCGTTTAAATCGGTAAAAGATGTTCCTCCATCGGAGGCCACTTCGTTGTCATTGACGATGAACCGAGTTCCTCCAGAGAGTTCCTTGAGGGTCATGATGACAAACGAATCGTTGGGCGATCCTGCGGTGTTGTAACCCAGCACGACGATGTCACCGGGGCCAAGCTGTGTTATCGGAGTGATGGTAAGCTCTTCGTCGTCTTGAACCGGCACTACGGCATTATTACCCGCAATGTCCTTAACGATCGCACCGGCAGGCAATTGCAATCGGAGTGTCCCACCGGAGGTCGGTGTCACGACAAGCGTATACACGCTGGGGCTTACTTGGTTGATTGCCCCAAAAACAACGGTGGCCGTGCCAGCATTACTAAAATCATTGATCGACAAAGTCGATGCATCGATGTTTTCGCTAAAGCTCACCGTGTAGGTGATCGAGCTTTCCGCAAAGACAGTTCCGGAGGAGTTGTTGGTGATGTTGGTAACCGTCGGTGCAATCGCATCGACAGTGAGAATGTCATCGTCTACTACCGGTACCACCAAATCGTTTCCTGCAATATCCTTGATCGTGCCGATGATTCGGAGATTGAGGCTCTCGCCACTGGTAGGTGTGACCTGGACAGTGAACACACCCGGTGCCGTCTCGGTGATCGCTCCGAAGCTGATCGAAGAGCTACCTGCGTTGTCAAAGTCGCTGGCGCTGACCGTTGCCGCATCAATGTCTTCGCTGAAAGAAATGGTATAGGTGACGGTTTGGTCCAGCGCAACTAGATTATCCGCATCGTTATCGACGATGGAAACAACCGTTGGAGGGGTTGTGTCTGCTCCCTCGATAACGTTCACGGCGGTATCGTCAAGAACCGGGGTTACCAAGTTATTTCCGGCTAGGTCTTTGATCACAGCACCGGTCGGTATCCGCAAGATGATCGTGCCGGTGGTCGTTGGGGTTACGGGAACAGAAAATACGGTAGAACTGATCGCGGTGACAGATCCTATTGAAATACCCGACGAGCCGGCATTGTCAAAATCCGATGCGCTGACGGTACTAGCGTCGATTCCTTCATTGAAAGTAATCGTATAGGTAAGCGTATCGCCAACAGCGACTTCGTTGTCGATATCACCGTCATCGATCGAGGTGACCAAGGGGGGCGTATTGTCTGGGAAGACGTCGACTCCACGGAATACGAAGTTGGCACCAGCCGTTGCAAGTTGCGTTGCACTCGTGGGCGTCGAATTGCCTGTATCGACAATCGAAATCATGCGATTGTTGGATGCTTCGCTGGTAGTCGCATACAGCGTAGCAACCCCATTGGAGAAACTACCAGATAATCCACGTAAACACACCATTGCCGTCGGTATCGAACATCACAAATCCATAGGGGCTCGCGCCAGCGGCTCCCATGACCAAACTCGAAGTTTGACCGGAGGTTGTCGGAAGTCCAGATCCGACCATAAAAATACCCGGACTTCCAGAACCGGTCGAGAAATACAACTGACCATTGTAAATCTCAACGTTCCGAGTGTTCGTAACGGTGGTACTTATTTGTGTAAACGTTCCTCCGCTGGCATGCCAAACACCGCCCGTGGTTCCACTTCCATTTCCAGTCGCATAGAAAGTGTCGCTACCGGTAGCGATCAAACTGCGAAAGTTATTCCCAGAAAATGGTATCACATTGGGTGCCGCCGGAAACAATGTTCTCGATGCTGCAAGACCATCTTGGCCGAGAACTGTCCCAACTTTTGTGTTTGCACTCGTAACACTGGCCGTACCCGATGCACTATTGTAACCGGGGATACCGACCACGCCGTTGTAGACGTTGAGATAACCGTTGCTTGTCGCACTGCCAGAGTCAGTGACTTGATTGGCTCCAGTAGTTGGCAACGCAATGGTTTGTACAGCACTGCCTCCGGTCCGCGCATATTCAGCGATAGCGACTTGAGTCGAAGCACTCGATAACACCGTCGTGCCATCTCCGACCCTTTCGACCAAAAGGTTTCCGCCCGTGATGGCCGCTAAGAGGGATCGTTCCTCAAGTTTCTCCAGAGCTAGTCTTAGCCTTAGACGCGCGCTCTTGCGAATCGTGTTTTGAAGCGCACGATGAATCTTAGATCGCCACATACTTTCCCTCCATGGAAGTCGTAGAGCCATTGAATTTTTGTTACTGTTAGTTACAAGAGAAGCGTGCCATTTTGCAAACGCACCCTAAGCAAACGCCCCCTAATGTGGTCTTGTTTATACTTGGAGGATCCGAAGACCGTGCGCTGCAACTATTAAAAATCCATGAAGAAACCCTCAAGATCTTCATCGCAGTATGCGGGATCTTGAGGGTTATGGGATTTCAGATTTTGTCAATTCCACAGGTTTAGATTTGCACCGTCAAATCTAAACCGCTTGTTCGCTTGGCAGGCTATAGGGGGCTCGGTACTCGCGAGTGAGCCACTCGTTAGGTGCACCGTTTCCGGTGAAGACCTCTGCGATCGGATCGATCGACAGTGGCTTACCCATCCAAATCGAATAGTCTTTGACCTCGTTGGCTTGCAGGTGTTCCGCAGTGCGTTTCCAAGTATCGACGACCGATCCGTCACCACCTTGGGATTGCAACGACCCGACAACTTCGGCACTTGGAATCTGCTTACCGAGTCGCAGCGAGATGTTGCCCAAGTGGCACAGAGCACTCGAGAGATGGCCTTGCTCAATGTCCGCATTGAGGGTCTTGTAATCCCTGTTTCGCATCGCATCGGTGAAGTTCTTGTAGTGGCGATCGTCTCCTCCGCCATTGAACTGCTTGATCGGCTTGCCATCGAGGTCAAAGGCTGTACCGCTGGCATAGGAGGTCATGACCAAGTAGCCTTTGGTGCCTTCGACGATGATGCCAACGTTTGCACCTTTGTAGTCCGGAGTCGGTAGCCCGCGAACTTCGAAAATCAGTTTGCGTTTGCCGTAGTCATGCACAACGACTTGGGTATTGGCCGTCTCGCCAGCATCCTCGTAGCCCAAGCGACCGCCGAAGGACCATACGCGATCGCTCAAGCGATCTTCACCCAATGCCCATCGGGCCAAATCCATTTGATGGATGCCTTGGTTGCCCAAGTCTCCGTTTCCGTATTCCCACTGCCAGTGCCAATCGTAGTGGAATCGCTTGCGGGTCAAAGGCAAAATTTTCGCAGGACCAGACCACAGGTCGTAATCGACTTCCTTGGGGACTTCATAGCTTCCGCGTGGACCGATCGAGTCGCGGCGTTTGTAACAAAGCCCACGGGAGATCAGCACATCGCCGATCCCTCCTGCATGCACAAACGCGATCGCTTCGCGCATGCCAGGATTCGAGCGACTCTGCGTTCCGGTTTGTACCATCCGCTGATGCTTACGCGCTGCTTGCACAACTCGGCGGCCTTCGAGCACATTGTGGGACACAGGTTTTTCGACATACACATCTTTGCCAGCTTGGATGGCCCAAATCGCTCCGAGTGAATGCCAGTGGTTGGGGGTGGCGATACTGACGGCATTGATCGATTTGTCTTCGAGGAGCTTGCGAACATCCTTGACCCACACAGGCTTCTTGCCACCTTGTTTCTCGGCGGCTTTTTCGCAAGATCTCTGGCCCGCTTTTTCATCGCAATCGCAAATGTGGGTCACGACGCTTCCGGGTTTTCCTGCAAAGCCATCGATGTGGGATTGGCCTCGTCCTCCTGCCCCAATGACAGCAACTTGGATCGTATCGTTAGGCCCAATCGAGGGGGGTTGTTGCTGAGGCTCATTGGCCCCAGTCCGCTGAGCATGCAACGCCATAGCAGCGGCAGTAGTAAACATCGATTGTTCGAGGAAGCGACGGCGGGAGAGCCAACTCATGGGAGGATCCTTGTGAAGGTTAGGGGTGGAAATGGTTTGCCCAAGCCCTCCGATTGTAAAGGATCGCAATTGGCTTTGCTGCGCGCTTCAATCTCACAAATTCCAAAAAAACAATTCCACTCGATTTTTACTTGTCAGCGATTCCCAGCCATCGGAAAGCGTTGTTTCTAAAGACTTTTTCAATCCTTTGCTCGTTCCAGCCCAATTCCGCTTGGCAGATCGCACGCATACGCCCAAGCGTCGCACCCGAACCTACGAAATGGGAACGGTCTTGGCTCCGGGGAACCCCATCGGTGCCAACGGCAACTTGGCGATCGCCAAGTTGATAGACTCCGGGCTCAAGCCCTGCGGCACTGATGGCATCGGAGATGATCGCGACGTTGTCTTCGCCGAACCAGTCGACCCAAGATTTCAGTAGCCATAAAGGTAAATGGTGCCCGTCGGCAATCAAAGTCACCCGCAGATGCTCTCGCAGGGCCAGCACGCGCTGAATGATGTTGTCATGCCTAGGGAGCATTGGAGGACAAGCATTCCCTAAGTGCGTAAAGAGGCTCAATCCTGAATCGATTGCATGTAGAAGTTGCCCGATCGATGGATTGCAATGCCCTGCGGCTACCATCACATCGCGCTGGACTAAAAAATCGACCCCTTGGCACTTCGGATCGTACTCGGGTGCCAAAGTCACGAGTTTGAGCCAACCGCCCGCCGCATCGTAAAGACGTTTGAGCTGATCTAGATCCATCGCTATGGCGTGCTGAGGTGGGTGTGCTCCAATGTAACCAGATTCGCACGAAAGAAAGGGGCCTTCGAGATGAATGCCCAGTGCCTTGCTCTGCGCCGAAGGATCTCGATGATTGGCTTCACATAACGTCGCAAGTGTTCTGAGTTTCGAGCACAGAGACTCAATACTGTCGGTGATGAGTGTTGGCAGGAAGAACTTGGTTCCATCGAGCCCGAGCAACTCGACGGCCCGATTCCAATCTTTTTCAGATAGTTCTTTCTGATTAAAATCGATCCCACCCAGACCGTTGATTTGAAGATCAACCCAACCGTCAATTCTGCTCATGGTTCATTTGCTCGATGAGGCAATGAAAAAGCCGGTTGGTTCATCGTCAACCAACCGGCTAGTGAATTTGAATTGTTCGCGCTGAATCGACTAGATCAGGTCGCTAGAAAACAGATCGTCGACGAGTCCAGTGACCTTGTCGTCTTGTTCCTCTTCGGCCGAGTAACCTGCAAGCAAGTCATCGATTCTCGAAGGATCAACAGAGTTCACCACCCAATTAGGGGTCCCAGAGCGTGAGGCTCTGTAGGACTGAATCTCGATGGGAGGATTGGCCGTGACAGCGGCAACTTCGGAGTCGAACTGAGCAACCGGAGCTGCTTGGCCTTGGCCTTCGCCTTCGCCTGAGAAGTTAGAACCGTTGATTCGGTTGACAACCCAGAGGATATCCAGTGGCGATAGGAATCCGTCTTCGTTAACGTCGACATAGTACTTATCGCCGGACGCTTCTCCTTCACCGCTGCCACCCAAGGCACCACCGCCGTTGGTGTTGACTTTGTTGACTAGGATCAAGGCATCGATTGGTGATACGAATCCATCGTTGTTGACGTCGAAGCGATCCCATGGGTTGGTATTCCCTTCGCCACCGGCTCCGCTACCACCGGTGATCACCAATTCAGCAGGAAGGTAGCTGATTTGATCGTAAGGAACCTTGTTCCTTGGGTCGCTGTAGAGCAAGGAATCGTGGAATGGGCTGATATCTGCCGGATCGGCGATAAATCGAACCATACCTGGGGTGGTCGCCTTCATCCGAATGCTGAACTGGAGCAATTCGGAGGTTCCAAGCGGTGACGCGGAGTCTTGGAAGGAACCGACTTCATTGATCAAGCCTGGGATTCGAATATCGCCAGACTTGCCATTGCTATAACCGTTAGGTCCAGTGGCAAAGTCGATTTGGAAACCAAGTCCGCTTGTGGAAGTTTGGACTGCTACCAAATTGCGATCGTAGAGGATGTCTTGGTAAGCCGCAAAGACACCGCTTTGCGAATTCGGAGTTCGAAGGTCTTGGACGTATCCACGAAGTTCGAACTGACTACCTGCTGGGATCGAGTTGATCGGCTGGCCGTTGAGATCAAAGGCCTTGAGCTGAATCTTCATCTTGTCGTCCAAGCTCGTGTTACCGACCTTGAGCGTCACGGTAGCCGTCGAGGTGAAGCCTCTGGAATCGGCGATCGTGTAGGTGAACTGATCCGAGAAGCCCAACGAATTGGTAAACGGCACAAATTGGATGCGATCGTCTGAGGGATTGGTCGTTCCTCGATTGTCGATCGACACGACACCATTGGCTGGCTGCGTGACCGAAGTGATTCGGATTGGGCCTGAGGTTCCGACGATATCGTTTGCCATGACATTGATAAACGAGGTCGTGTTCAGGAGCAACTCGGTGGTGCTATCGTCAACAGCAAATGGAAGTTCTGTACCCTTGGGAACGACTTCGATGGTCGAACGCAGGTAACGAACTTGTTCGACTGGAACCGGAGCATTCGGTGGGTTGAACAGCACCACATCGGTGTTGGGCGACTCGTTGGCAGGATCTCCGACGAATTCCGCCAAGCCAGCCGAACGGGCTGTGAACGTCAGGATCGTCATCAGAGACGGATCGGCAAAGCTAAACGGTGGCTTCTCAGCTCCTGTAAAGGCACCTAGAGACTCGATGACACCTGGAATCGAAGCCGACCCAGAGATGCCGTTTCGATAAGGGGCAACTGGCGAGTTGGCAAAGTCAAGCGTTGTGTTGGGGCCTGGGCTCGATGGTAGAACAATGTTCGAGCTGTAAAGCAGATCGAGGTAGGCCGCATAAACGCCTGGGTTTTGCACCGAGGTTGGTGGGGATTGCCCTGCACCTCTCTCAGGTCGCAAGTCATACGTATAGACATAGACTTGGAACTGATCACCTTGTGTCACACTGGTGATCGGGTTGCCTGCCATGTCACGGAAGCCGAAGCTGAACTCGACGTTGTCATCGAGTCGGTCACCTTCGAGGGTGTGAACCGTCACGCGTGCAGTGGAAGATTTACCTTGGCCATCGGTGACCGTGTAGGTAAAGGTCTCGGTTCCACCAAAGCCTCGGCGAGGAGTGTATCGGAGGCTCAGGCCACCCGAACCGATCGATAACGCACCACCTTTATCCGGATTGCTAAAGTTGGTCACGACCAAGGATCCACCTGCGCCCTCGATGTCATTAAGGAGGACATTCAAGGGATAGGAAACCGAATTGGTCGGCAGGTCGAACGAATCATCGACAGCTACTGGGTCGGTGAACTGCAAAGTTACGTTGACCGTGACATTGGCAGTCTCTCGCTTGCCTGAAGCGAAGACCACGGTGTAGGTGAAGCTGTCCTGCCCGAAGAAACCTCGAGGTGGGGTATATCGCAGGGTGTTATTCGGACCGATCGAAATCGTTCCGCCTTGAGCCGATGGGCCAGGCAAAACTGCCGTCACCGAGTCATTGGGTGGAAGGAAGTCGTTGGCTAGAACATCGAAGACGTTTGCGGTGCTGTTTCGAGCAACCGAAAAGACATCGTTCTGCAAAATCGTTCGTGGGCCGTTGTTGATCGTGTAGACGTAATCTTCGATTTCACCAGCTGCGGTTCTGCCGGTAGGCCCGACATCACGAGTTTGCGAAAGGCGGAATCGAGCGAAACCGTTGCTTACTGCGTTGGCTGGAACCGTGAAGGTCACTAAGTTATCGCCAGCAACTGCGGCTAGGTTTGAAACGATTTGCTCGCCTGGGTCACCCCAAACTCCGTTGCCATTGAAATCGATCCAGCCTTGGACGAACGCTCCAGCACCCGCTGTATTGGTTACGTTGATACGGATGATGTTCTGGGTATCGCCACGAACCAGTGGGGTCAAGAGAGTCACACCATCTTCGTCGTTGATGACGTTGCCCGAAGTGTTCAGCGGTCCGTTGGTGTCATCACCGTTGGCAGTCGAGGAAGGACGGCCATCGATCTCAGCATCCCAGTTGACACCCAGTCTGAATCCATCGAGTTGACCTGCCGACGCACCGCTGTTGCTGCGTAGTGTCGCGTAGGGACTTGGAGCATCGCCCCAGTCGGACGATTCGCGGTTCCCGAAATCGAATCCACCTAACGGTGTCGAACCGTCGTAACTTACAGAATGGAAGCCATTTGCTGGGAATGTTTGAACGTATCCTGGATCAACTACTTCGCGGATCGTGTAGGATCCAGCACGTGGTGGAGTCAAGAGATAGGAACCATCTGCTTTGGTAATCGCGGCAGGTTCACCAACGTCGGGTCGGGCATCTCCATCGAGATCTAGATAAACGTAAACACCCGCTAGACCTGGCTCGCTAGCGTCGCGGATACCGTCTCCATTGATATCAAGCCACTTGAATCCGGTGGCAGCACCAGAGGGTGCAAAGGATCCGAAGTTCGCAGTCGTCGTCGCACCAAGGGTAACGCTAACGGTTTTTGCTTCCTCAGCGGCATTGGACGCCAGCCAACCCGATGGCCGTACCACGCGTACGACTTGTGAACCACTTGCAGACCTCAAGGTGTACTGACCGGTGGTGCTTGTGGTAGCCCGTGGCTCACCTACATCCAAAACCGAATTGTTGTTTGAGTCGACAAAGACTTGCCAACCGGGAAGGCCTGCTTCACCGGCGTCCTGGCGAGAGTTCCTATTGACATCGTTGTAGACCACACCGGTGATGGTTCCTCCAACCGTACCCGTGGACATCCCGAATGCCAACATGTTGGCGCTATCATTGACTCCACCACCGAATGGAACACCTGCCGTCGGTGAGTATTCATCAACGCTAAAAAACAACGGCTCATCGTCACGGTTGCCAAAGATTCCATCGGGCCCTGCTCCCGAAACAACCAACGGATCGTAGAACTGATCCATGATCCCAAACTGCGTATTATTCGGATCCTGGTGCACGCCACCAAGGTAGTGGCCTGCTTCGTGGGCGATGACCATCGAAAGCATTTCAGCGAACAGATCCGATCGTGAAACGTTGCCAGCGATAGGAACGATGGTCGGATCAATCGTGTCTGCCACGAGAATGTCGAGCATGACAAGCCCGCTTTCTTCGTGACCGAAGTTACCAACATCGACCGATTGAGCGATACCCAAAAGTCCTGTGGCTGGATCTAGCCCAATGTCTGCTTGTGTACCACCCACTAGAACTCTCGAAACGTTGGGTTGTCCCCACAGATCCGGAGAATCGTAACTCGAGATGAGCTGGATATCGAATTCGCCAGGGTTCCCAGTCGAGCCGAAGAATCCATTGTTTGATCGAGCAGCCAGCGAGGTGCGCATCTTCTGCTCAAGCCGAGTCATTACGTTTCTTGCCACAGCAGGAGCATCGGCAGTCGTTAATCCCAATTGAGGCATAATCCTGGACATCGGAGGAATACGCAGCGTTCCTGCCGGAACTCCAAGCGCCGTGAGGTTGAGTGTCTCTGCGCGTGTAAAGGCACCATCGAAATCGACATACAATACCTGCTTGGTACCAATCGGATCTTTTTCAAACGTAGATCGCTGGACACGCAGATTCAGCACGTAGGATCCAACACCGTCGGCAACTCTCAAGTAATACCTGCCGGTCGTGCCTATGACATAAGGCAACGTAGTCGATCCGTCCGTATAAAGCGGCGAAGTCGGTGGATAAGCCGTCCCGCCGAGGAACCTGCCTTGAGCGAAGAGCAATTCCTGCGCGTTGCTATCGAGCAAAGCGACCGTAGGCCGCTGGCCAGTTACAGCCACCAATCGCGAGTCAAGGATATCGCCCTTCTTCAAATCGAGCGCGAAGTAGTCTTCGTCAAGCACGCTCGAAAATGTGCCAGAAAGATTGACAGGTTGTGCAGCCGAGAGTGGAAGCAACTGCGCCCTTGCGACGGAGTTGTTGAGTTCCACTTCGCTAATCGAAAGTGGGTTGTTCGACTCACCTGAGCCCGAGGTGCCCGTGCCCCCTGTACTTCCAGAACCTCCACCAGAGATCCGATTGCCAGCACTGATGTAGGACGACTCGCCCTGGAAAAACATCCTTGCCAATTGGCTCTCGACCCATGGCGCGAAGTCACCGGCCATTAACTCGCGATTCTCAAGCTTCTCGAAAAGCCGCGACCGCTTGGCGACTTTTTTCGAAGAACGATTTCGCAATGCACTCTTTGGACTAGATGGCTTGTTCGACTTCACCATGGGATCCCCGATTGAGGAACGATAAGGAATTTCAGCATGCCTTCGACGCGTCATACCCACACATCATTGGAAGGAACGACGCACCCGTAGCCGTTGACAGGCGGCCTCCATCCTAGTTGGAGGGTCTTGGCTGTCAACAAAACAGACCGAGACGTATGATTCCCTTCGTCGGCGGAAAGTTCCAGAGCTACGCACATTTAAACCGCTTACCGGAAAAGTCCCTTAGATTGTGCCGTTAGAACCCTAACTAATTACCAACAGATCCATTGAGTTTGCAATCTAGGCAATTTTTTACGCCGTTGACGATCAGGAGGTTTTCGGACACATTTTCCTCCACGAAGCACCCTTTGCAATTAGCCGGACTACTAAGACAAAAATTATGGATTCCTATCTCAATGCGGTCGAGTTGGCCAAATCCCAAGGACAAATTACTGAATCAGCGGCCAAGAATATCGCGGATTGGCTCAGCCAACCTCGCTACTCCGAGTACCGACCAGAGCTCCTGGCCCATATTCAACGAGCAGATTGGAAAAAACTCGATGACGCATTTTGGACCATCATCCCCTTTGGAACCGGGGGCAGGCGTGGCCGAATGTACCCGATCGGCTCGAATGCCATCAACGATCGAACCATCGGCGAGAGTGCACAAGGCTTGGCCGATTACATCCTGAGGCAAACCAACTCCGGAAATCTCTCCTGCGCGATCGCTTACGATACCCGACATCGCTCTCGCCACTTTGCCGAACTTTGCGCTTCGATCATGGTTGCCAACGGCTTTCAAGTCATTTTCTTGGACGGCTACCGAGCCACGCCGCAACTTTCCTACGCGGTGCGTCTCTTTGGATGCAGTTGCGGGATCATGGTCACCGCCTCGCACAACCCTCCTAGCGATAATGCCGTTAAAGTTTACTGGTCGACTGGAGGCCAAGTTCTCCCGCCTCACGATGAGGAAATCATCGAAGGGGTCATGCATTGCGAGCAGATTCGCCGCGTGGATTTCCAGCAAGCCGTTGCGCAGGGCAATGTCAAGTTTGTCACCCAAGAGGTCGACGAGAAATTCCAGCAGGCCGCATTGAAATTCGCTTGGAACGGATCCAGAGATGCCAAAATCGTTTACTCCCCGTTGCACGGAGTAGGTGGATTTGTCGTACCCTCATTACTGCGAGCGGCCGGATTCGCCAATGTCCTGGAATATGGTCCTCATTCGACTCCCGATGGAGACTTTCCAAATGTCCCTGGGCATGTTAGCAACCCCGAGAACCCAGCCGTCTTCGATGCGATTGTCGAGTATGCCAAGAGCATCGGTGCAGACATCGCTCTTGCAACCGATCCAGACTGCGATCGGATGGGATGCTCTTGTCCCTTGACCCTCGATCCTGATAGCTCTTGGGCCACGATCAATGGCAACCAGCTCGGAGTCCTCTTGACCGACTATGTCATTTCAAAGCGCAAAGCAATGGGCGATCTTCCCAAGGATGCCTATGTGATCAAGACCTTGGTGACTACCGAAATGACCCGTCGGGTGGCCGAATCCTATGGGGTTCGATGCGAAGGTAATATCCATGTCGGTTTCAAATGGATCGCAGGCTTGATCGACACTTGCGGGCCTAACGGATTTGTTTTTGGTACCGAGGAATCCCATGGGTATCTCATCGGAACCTATGCTCGCGATAAGGACGGTGCCGTCGCATGCTTGCTGATGGCTCAGCTTGCGGCTGACCTCAAAGCCGCCGGAAAGACACTGCATCAACGCCTCGATGAACTGATGATCCAACATGGCGTTTACATCGAAGACTTAATCAATGTCCAGATGGAAGGCAGCCAGGGGATGGCCGACATGAAAAATCTCATGGCCAAGCTTCGATCCTCACCTCCCGAATCGATCGCAGGCCTGAAGGTTCTAGCTGTTCGGGATTATGCAAGCCTGGTTCGAAAAACCTCCCAAGGTGTCTCTGAGGCGATGCAAGCACCCAAAAGCAACATGCTCATCCTGGAACTCGGAGACTCCGAGGGTTCCCCAAGTGGCAATGCAATCGCTCTGAGGCCATCGGGAACCGAGCCAAAAATTAAATTCTATCTCTTTGGTCATGAGTTGCTTAAGACGGCCTCGACCGAAGCCCTCGCGCAGGCCAAAAAGAAAGTGACCGAGCGATTGCACGCAATCAAGAAAGAGTTGGCGAGTGTTGCAGTCCGTGGCTAGTCAAAACGTGTACAATACGGCAGTCTTGAGGAACCGATATTCATAGAAACACGGACGGTTCACAACCGAGTCACGCGCGGTAGTTATGACAGGCAATCCATCGGATGATGAGCTAACCGAAGAATTCGACGAGATTCTTCTTGAGTTTCTGCGCAAGCATGATGCAGGTCAGCCAATCGACCGCCAAGAGTTCCTCAGCAAGTACCCTGAGTATCGAAAGCAGCTCGAAGGATTCCTTGAGACAGCCGACTGGATCCAACAGATGGCCGGCCCGACCTTGGGCGATCTCAACCCCGAGGAAACTCCTCAGGTTCGCTCTTCGAGTGCTGTTGAATTGGCAGGCGAGTCTCCCAAGGACCAATCTTTGGATGTTCCTAATCCCGCCGATGTCTATGACCCAAATGCAGCGACGATCGATTTGCCCTCGGCCGCTGCGCGAGCAACCGATGAAATCGATTTTAGTCTTTCTGAAATGGCTGGCTCTCGCAGCGATGTTGCCGAGTTTCCTTCGCTGGATAACACCCAAGCGGCATTGCCTTGTCGATTCGGGGACTACATCCTGCAACGCGTTTTGGGCCGAGGAGGCATGGGCGTTGTGTACCTGGCCACCCAAACAGCTTTGAATCGCCAAGTTGCCGTCAAGATGATCCGTTCAGGAGCCTTGGCCAGCACAGAAGAGGTCGAACGTTTTTATAGCGAAGCAAGAAGTGTAGCGAAGCTTACACACCCGAGCATCGTGACGATCTATCACTGCGGAGAGAGCAACGGGCACCATTTCTTTTCGATGGACTACATCCCAGGAACCGACTTGTCACGAAAGCTCGCCGATGGGCCATTGGAGGCCAAGCAGGCAGTCAAGTATGTAATGGATGTCGCAAGGGCCATCGACTATGCTCACTCGCACGGCGTTGTTCATAGGGATCTTAAACCGGCCAATGTCCTGATCGATGAAACAGACCATGTTGTGATTACCGATTTTGGACTCGCTAAGCAGATCGGTGCCGAACAAGGGCTTACGGCCACCGGTGCTACGCTCGGCACCCCTAGTTACATGTCACCCGAACAGGCATCGGGCAAGAACGAAGCCCAAGGTGTTGCAACGGATGTTTATGCCATGGGTGCGATCCTCTATGCGTTGTTAACCGGCAAACCACCCTTCCAAGCCGAGTCGGTCATGCAGACGATCATGCAGGTGATCCATCGCCCGGCTCCATCGATCAGGCAGCAGCAAGCCAACCTCCATGTCGATCTGGAAACCATCGTCGGAAAATGCTTGGAAAAGCCCCCGAGTCTTCGCTACGCCTCTGCGGGCCAATTTGCCGACGACCTCGAGCGGTTCCTCAACGGTCATCCCATCGAGGCGCGACCTCCATCGCTAGCAAGGAGGTTTCGTTTCTGGTTTTCCAACATCCCGATCGTCGCGGCCCTTACTGGTGTCAGGCAAGTCGAACCGAGTCCATCGCAGCGATGGGCGCAGAACATCTTTTTGGCCAGCTCAGCAAGCCTGCTGGCTGTCGCACTGCTTGGAAATGGCATCTGGAGTCAGTTTCGTGACAATAGTCTTCCAAATCGAATCACGATCGCATCGGGGTCTCCAGGCGGAATGTACTATGATTTGGCTGGTAAAATCTCCGATCGGATGAAGACAGGTAGTGGACGAGAACCGACGGTGACTTCCACGAACGGATCGGTCGAGAATCTTAAGCAGCTTTTGGATAAACATGCCGATGTGGCGCTGATGCAAGAATCGACCGTTCGAGCCGATCAGGTCGCAGTCGTCGCCCCTTTGTTCTTCGAACCCATCCATATCCTCATCCCCACCGATTCCAAAATCCAATCGATCCTCGATCTCAAAGGCCAACAAGTCGTCCTTGGAAGCAAGGATTCCGGTACCCGACAAGCAGCTTTGAAACTCCTAAAGTATTTTGGGATGACCGAAAAAGATATCGACCATGTCGAAAGCGACTGGAACACGCAAGGCATTCGAGCAAAGAAGCTACCGATGTTTGCAGTCATCAAGGCCGAACAACCGGCTTTGGCTGAGTTGCTCACATCCGGAGAGTACAGGCTCTTGTCGATCGACGATGCTCCGAAGATGACGCTGGCCGAACCGATGTTTCGCCTCTATCAGTTCAGCCCCGGATCCTATCGTGGCAGTATTCAGGAACCCGTCAGTTCCCTTGCAACCGCAGCAATGCTTGTCGTTCGCCGCGATGCTCCTTCGCGTTTGGTCGAGGAATGCCTGGCGGCCCTCTATCAATCCGAAACGCTTGCCGATGGATTGATCGCAAAAGAAATGGCCGCTGAGTGGCAAGGCTTACCCTACCATCCGGCGGCCCGTCGTTATTTCGAAAAGTTGCAACGCGACTAGCGATTGCTTACCGGTCGGTCCCGGTTCTTAAACCATCGCTACAGGACGTTCGATCTCAAGCTGGTCGCAAACCCGATCGATCAATTGGTCGATCGTAAAGGGCTTTTGCATAAAGTCGTTCGCACCGGCAGATCGAAGATCCGAAATTTTGTCGGCCTCGACCATCCCAGAGATACAAAGAATCTTTACAGTATCCATCGTGCGATCGGATCGAACTCTTTGACAGACTTCTCGTCCATTGATATCCGGAAGCATCACATCAAGGACGACCAAGTCGGGTCGGAACTCCTTGACTTGCATGCCGGCATCAAAGCCGTTGTTGGCAGTTCGGATTTCGAAACGACCATCGCGTTCAAAACCATCGCGCATCAAGTCTACCAGATCCTGATCGTCGTCGACGATCAGCAGTTTCTTCCTGCCGCTTTCCAAAGCATCGGTAGGAATCCCGTTGTCTTTCATACGGATAATCGTCTGCTGGCTCACCTTGCAAATCTTGGCAGCCTCGCCTGTCGTAAAGACTGTTTTTGTATTGGACATGGAACTCAACCATCCTTGTTGAACACTCAACCTAAATCCGCTTGGCAGGTCTATCCTGTAACGCTCGCCAAGACTGCCGACTTTACCGAACTTGCCTTGGCATGGGCGGACAATAGCGAAACTTTGGAGGACGGGTCAAGATGGATTCAAGGCCGTAACTCAAAGAGTTTCCGAAGGATGGGCGGTTCCCGAAGATGGGAACCGTGGGTTAGATAGTATGTTCAGCGGGAATAGCACCAAGCCCCGAGCCGTCGATTACTGCACGACCTGGACTTTTCCATGGTCGTCGCAGTGGCCGTTATGCGGATGATGCAAATGGCCATCGACCAAGTAGTCGATATGATCTCCATGGGGTACGGCAGGATGCCCGCACCCAGGCCCATGCACGTGCTCTGCACTATGAGCCCCGCAAACGTGCCCGCCAGTACATGAATCAGGATTCTCATGAGAAATCTCTAAAACATGCTCCTCGACTTGGCCAGCTTGCGTCTGATGGTGCATGTGCCCATCGTGCAGGTAGTCCACGTGCCCATTGTGCTCCAGAGCCGTATGCCCGCAGTTTTTTCCATGGATATGGTCATGGTTTTCGTGATGATTAGACATTCTCAAGTTTCTCCAGTTTCTTGGTTCGAACACACAGAATCGTCGGCTTCGCTCCCATGAGCCAAACCGTTTTCAATCAGCAATGCGATGTGATTGTCTGCAAGCGAGTAGTAAATGTGCTTACCCTCCCGCCGGGTCTTGACCAGCCGCTCGGCCCGCAGGAGCTTAAGCCGCTGCGAAATCGCTGGCAAATTGTCGTTCAACTGTTCGGTTAGCTCCGTGACGCACATCTCACGCTTAGCCAGCAGCGCCAAGAGTTGCAACCGACTCGCATCCCCCAAGGCTCGGAAGATTGCCGCAGTATTCCTGCAAATCTTCGGATCGATGAGCTCCATCGGCTTTTGCATCGGATACCCCCCACGAATGACACACCGGACAGTCAATCACTTGATTGGTTGATTGAATGAGCAATTGTAAGCAACTCCTTGGAACTGTCAAGACCGCCGGGTAGTCTAAGTCTATACAGAGTCAATGCGAGAACAACGCGAGCAAGCTTCGCTTGACCAAGCTATTTCAACGATTTTCTTGACAAGAGCCTGCCGATTCGTACGATTGACGCACGACATGTGCTTTACCGGATGACGATGCCTGCTTGCCCTCAAGCTCGATATCCACTCTATTAATCCACTCTTTTCATCCACATCTTCAAACCCCGGAGAGACGCTATGAGCAAAGCATTTATTAGGCACCCAAGGGGCTTTACCTTGGTTGAGTTGCTAGTGGTTATTGCAATCATAGGCGTTCTTGTCGGATTGCTTTTACCAGCTGTCCAAGCTGCCCGCGAAGCGGCACGACGCATGTCGTGCGGCAATAATATTCGCCAAATCGCTATGGGCTGTATCAATCATGAATCAGCCCGTAAGCAGTTTCCCTCCAACCTTGGAAACTGGCAAAGGTCACGAGACATCTTTTCGGAATCACAGCCCAACACAGCCTGGACCCCCACGGCACAGGTTTCCTGGATGACCAACATCTTGCCCTATGTCGAGCAGGAAAGTCTTTTCCGCAACGTGGACATGACTCGGGATGTAGTTAATGATCCTCGAAACATCAGCGGACCGACGGCTCCTACGACCAATTCAAACCCATGGATTGCTCAGCAAAGGATCGCTCTTTACCGTTGCCCGAGCGATACGACTCCAACGCTTCTAGCCAATCGCGCTCAGCGAGTACTCGGAGGCCAGGCCTCCTTTGCTGTGACCAGCTACAAAGGTGTCGCCGGCTCGAACTGGGCTTGGGGCGCTACGGCTTATCGGACTGTCGGCGATCCTAATTTCGGCTCCGATCCCTATTTCAAGAACAATGGAAACGGAATCGGTAACGGGAATGGCATTCTGTTTGCCGGATACCTTGGTCCTGCTCCCGGCACAACGGATCAGTTCGGCGTTGCCTGCAACACCCAAGTTGCCCAAATCAAGGATGGATTGAGCAACACGGTCATGATCGGTGAATCTGTGGGTGCCTGGACCGACCACAATTGGTGGTTCTGGTTCAACGGAAGCGTTGCAACCGTTGCGATTCCTTTGAACGCTCCTGCGGTTTGCAGCGGCGCACCAGCAGGAACTCCGATCCGAAAAGGACTTGAGAACTGCTATCAGGATTGGCAAAACAACTACGGTTTTACGAGCGATCATGCCGTGGGTGCGAATTTCGCGGCAGCCGACGGAAGCGTTCGATTTATCTCCAACACTGTCGATTTGATGATCTATCGAGCCATCGGCGGAATGTCTGATAGCTACGTAGCAAGCCTGCCTGATTAGGCTGCATGCTACCTGCGACTTCTCTGTCAAAGTCTTCTGTCGGAAGTCGTTTATCGAAAGTCGTTGATCGTAAGTAACGTCGCAAGCGGGTATCCTGCTTGCTCAATCGCCTCTCGGCCTCCTTCGAGCCGATCGATCACTCCGTAGATTCCAAGAACCTTCAGACCAAAGTCTTTCGCAGATTCGGCGGCCTTAAGTGCGCTGCCACCGCTGGTGATGACATCCTCGACGATCACACATGTCATCCCTGCTTGAACCGGTCCTTCGACGAGCTTGCCCGTACCGTGGGTCTTGGCCTCTTTACGAACCATAAACCCCAAGAGCGGTAAACCTCGCTGTCCTGCGTGAACGACAATCGAAGCGGTGATTGGATCGGCACCGATGGCCATCCCACCGACGGCTTCGGGTAGCTTGTGATTGGATTTCTCCAGGATCAGATCGAGCAAGCCGGCTGCAATCCAGTTGGCTCCCTGGGGATGCAAGGTGACTTTGCGGCAGTCGAGATAAAACGAAGCTTGCTTGCCACTTGCCAGAGTGAAGTTGCCAAATTCCAAGGCGTGCTTGCGCACCAGAGCCTTGAGTTGCTCTTTGTCGTATTGCATAGTTTTCGCTGGATTAGACTGAAATGTTTTTAAGGGCTTAGCGTCGGATGGATACTTCGCATCCGCGTCCGAGCATACCAAAAACATCCTCAGCATCCAGCGGTGATAGGCTGATGCAACCTAGATTCGTCGAACCACCCTCGATGGCTGAAGATCCGTGGATGCATAGATCTTGGTCCAAATCGATCCAGTATCCACCAAAGGGGTTTCGAGGATCTTTGCCGGGGATTTGCATGCCGTTGGCCGAGTAGTAGTTTTTGTCTTTCTGTTTGTTCCGCACCTGGTAAACCCCGGGTGTTGGAGACGGCTCACTACCGAAACTTACCGGATAACGACCTGCATAGAGGTCACCGAGGAAAAGAGTCAACTCGCTTGTTTCCAGGACAATCTCGGCTCGGAATGGCCCCTGCAAGACTTTCAATTTTCTATCTGGAGTCAATGCCGCTTGCTCATCGAGACCGTTGATTTTCGCAAGGATCGAAACCGGAACTTGGCAGGTCTTAGCCACTTGCTCCAAGGTCTCGCCTGGATTGACCACGTAGGGCACGTCCAATAAGTGACGCTGTGAGAAAATCACTTCGCGGGCAAGAGCATCCAGAAGATCAACCAGATCGTTATGCTGTTCTTGGGTCAGATCCTGTGCGCCGTAGAAAACCGATAGATTGGCAAGTGCCTCTTTGAGTTTACCAGAGTTGGCTTGGTCGATCGCCATACGTTTGGCATTGGTAAAGGACTTGCCGCTTGAAGAGGTGGGCATTCGAGGTTGCGTGGCATCAGACATGGTTTTGGCGTTGCCATGAAGCGTCGGTAGATCCAAAACTGGGGCTTCGTTCGATGCCTGGACGATATTTGAATCTCCAAGTCCGGGGTTGGATCTTGGCAAAAGGCTTCCACTGGACGGTGTGCTTGTAGCCAGCGGCGCGCTTGTAGCCGGTGGTGTGATCGAGGTTGACTTGGGCAAATCGGGGGTGCCCAAAGCAGGGGGCTGAATCGCGGGTGGTTGGACTTTAGGTAGTTCCAACGACGGAACTTCCGGGAGATCAGGAACGGTGAGTTTTTCCTGGATTGGGTCGATCTCTGGCTTCCCTGTAGGGATCGAAAGTGGAGGGTTGCTCAGCGGGGCTGGAGCAGAAAAACTCGGATTTGGATTTTTCGCAAAAGCCTCGAAGGCATTGCTGGGCCCTGATCCACTTGGGGTCGAGGAACTGGCTGTTGGTGCATAGGCAGGTTCGGGCAAATCGATGTCTGCTCCAAATGCATCCGGTGGGATTAAGCCCTGCAATTCGGGGTTCAGTTCGGGCTCTCGATGGTTAAGCGCAATGTAACCGCCGTAGAGTACAAAGAGCAACAAAACGACAACGACTGCGGTTTTAATCGTTTGCACTGCGGTCCTCCTGACCGATGGTGTAGTCGAAATCCTTCAGGGCGAATTCATAGATTCCAGGCGAAATTCCCGGAACCTGGGCGGATGCTAGAATGGCTTAATCCCCCAAGTCAACCTCAATTTTTCCACCCTCCTCGCGAACCCGATAGGTTCTGAGCATAGCTTGGCACGTCGTTGCATTGTCTCCCGTTTGCAAGTCGTACGTCCATCCGTGCCAAGGGCATTGGACTTTGCCATCGCAGAGTTTACCTTTGGCCAAAGGGCCACCCTGGTGCATGCAAACCCCATCGAGCGCGTACAAGAGTCCGCCATGGCGAAATACCGCGATAATATTTCCATCCGAAATCACTTCGATTCCTTGGCCCTCGGCCAACGAGTCGCTAGAGGCAACGCTTCGAAAAGCCATTGTCAGCCTAACTCCTTTGCGAATGCAATCCTACGATAGGGACGCCGATTGGTGATTTCGGCTCCCGATAAGCTGGGAAATCTATACGATTCCCAGTGGCAACCATAGATTGCCTCGATGCAAATCTTGTTTCCTTAGTACAATTTTTGGAAGTCTTCCATCGTGAAATTTCCACTTCCTTTCCTTTGAACCTTTCATCGCGAGGTTCTCACTTCAACCGAGCATTTCCGGAGTGCTACTTATGTTCTCTCGTTGTATTGAGCTGGCAAAGCCCATCGCGTTGCTTGCCTTTGGATGCTGGATGAGCTTTAACGCAATCGGATTTGCAGACGAAAAGATGCCTGAAAAAATTACCACCGTCGAAGGAATCACCGAGTACGCATTGGAAAATGGTCTCAAGATCTTGCTATTCCAAGATCGAAGCCAGCCAAAAGTGACGGTCAATTCCACGATATTTGTCGGCTCAAGGCACGAAGGATACGGCGAAGCGGGGATGGCTCACCTCCTTGAGCACATGCTATTTAAGGGAACCGAACTGCATCCGGACATTCCCAAGGCCCTCAAGGATCGAGGTGCTGATTTCAACGGAACGACTTGGCTCGATCGGACCAATTACTACGAAACGCTTCCGGCTAACGATGACAATCTCGAATTTGCTATCCGTTTGGAAGCCGATCGATTGGTCAACAGCAAGATCCTAGGCGAAGATCTTCAAAAAGAATTCTCAGTCGTTCGTAGCGAATTTGAGCAAGGTGAGAACAACCCGATTGGGGTTCTCCAGCAACGCATGTATTCGACAGCCTATCAATGGCACAATTATGGCAAGTCGACCATTGGCAATCGCAGCGACATCGAACGCGTACCTGTCGATAGCTTAAGAGGCTTCTACCGGAAGTACTATCGACCCGATAACGCGATGCTCATCGTGGCTGGAAACTTTGAACAGGAAAAGGCCCTGCTTTGGATTCAAAAATACTTTGGCGTATTGGCTAGGCCCAAGACTCCCCTCCCTCAGACTTATACCGTTGAGCCCGCTCAAGACGGTGATCGTATCACGACCGTGCGACGCGTCGCAGACACTCAGTACATCGGTGCGGTGTACCACATTCCCGCCGGTTCGGATCCTCTGTTCCCTGCCGTCGAGATACTCGCTGCGGTGCTGACCGATGTGCCCAGTGGAAGACTCTACAAAGCCATGGTCGAGACCAAGCAAGCGACCTTTGTCGCCTCGGATGCACCCTCGCTTCACGATCCGGGTTTGATGACTATTTTGGCACAGATACCCAAGGAAAATTCGATCGAAGAGGCTCGCAAGACGATGCTCGATACACTCGAAAACTTGGTCGATAACCCTATCAGCGATGCAGAAGTCGATCGGGTTCGAAGGCAATTGCTCAACCAACGGGAATTGCTCTCGGCGAAAACCCAATCCTTGGCAATCGCTCTGAGCGACTGGGCCGCACAAGGTGACTGGAGGTTGTACTTTCTCTTCCGCGACAACCTCGAAAAGACCACAGCAGCCCAGGTTCAACAAGTTGCCCAGCGTTTCCTAGTTCGTAATAATCGCACCGTCGGTATCTTTGAACCTGTTACCGCATCGCAGCGAATCGAAGTTCCCGACCGACCCAGCCTCGAACCGATGCTCTCAGGCTACGTCGGACGCCAAGCAGCCAGCGAAGGTGAGGCCTTCGAGCCAACCCCGAGAAACATTGAATCTCGGCTCATCAAAGGCAAACTCAAATCAGGGATTCCCTTTGCGATGCTCCCGAAAAAGACCCGAGGTTCTACAGTCAACGTAACGCTCAATCTTCGATTCGGCGATGAAGATACCCTTAATGGCAAATCCACAGTGATCGAGCTCCTTGGGCCAATCTTGTCGCGAGGCACTGCAAAAATGCCTCTTCAGGAATTCAACGATAAACTCGATGAACTTAAAGCCAACCTGAACGTGCAATCGGTACGCCAAGTCTTGAGCGTCAGCATCGAGACCAAACGCGAAACGCTTTTAGAAGTCCTCGATGTCGTTCGAGAGATGCTGCGAGAGCCGGGATTCGATCCCAAAGAATTCGAACTGCTAAGGTCTCAAACCATCACTGAACTCGAAAGTCAACTTCAAGAACCTCAACTCTTGGCCATGCGCACGGTCACTAGGGCCCTGAACCCTTACCAACGAGGCGATATTCGCTACGATGCGACCGTCGAAGAAGAGCTCGAAGACATCAAGGCTTTGAAACTCGATGACGTCAAATCACTTCACGCAAACTTTCTCTCGGGCACTCAAGGCGAAGTCTCAGTCGTCGGTGATTTCGATCCAGTGGAAGTTGAAGGAAAGCTTTCGAGTATTCTGGCGAATTGGAAGTCCAATATTCCCTATCAGCGCGCGGCTATTTCCCCAACGCTCGATTTGCAATTACCTCTGAAATCGATTGAAACGCCCGACAAAGCCAATTCCGTCTACTTCGCCGCGCAGCAATACGCGATGAGAGACGACGACCCGAACTATCCGGCCCTAGTCATGGGTAACTACATCCTTGGGGGAGGAACACTCTCTTCGCGCCTCGGGGACCGGGTTCGACAGCAAGAAGGGCTCTCCTATGGCGTTGCAAGTATGCTTCGCGCAAATCCGATCGATGAGTTTGCGTCCTTGAGCGTCGTAGCGATCGCCAATCCATCGAATCGCGACAAACTTGTTGCGACAATCGACGAAGAGATTAGGAAACTGGTCAAAAGTGGGGTCGAGGATAAAGAACTCTCCAGTGGCATCCAAGGCTTCTTGCAAAGTCAACAACTCAACCGAGCCCGTGATGGTGCCTTGGCAAACACCCTGGCAAGTAACCTCTTTGCAGGCCGCGATATGACTTACTTCGAAAAGCTCGAAGAGAAAATCGCGAATCTGGACGTCGAAACGGTCAACGATGCGATCGCTGAATACATCGATCCAGATAAATTCATCATCGCCACTGCCGGGGATTTCGCAAAGCCTACACCTGTCAAACCTGTCGCTGAACCTGGGGCTAAACCCTAAACCAGGCATGGTATGCATCGAATCCTTGAATCGATCATCCAGGATTGGCCCATCGATCGTTGGCGTGACTCAACGATCGTTTTGGCCGTAAGTGGAGGGCCCGATAGCGTCGCACTGGTTCGGGCTATCCACGGTATCGTTCTGCAAGCCAATATCCAGCAATGCACCCGATTGGTCATCGCCCATCTGAACCACCAACTTCGGGGGGCTGAAAGCGATCGCGATGAGCACTTCGTAAAGCAACTTGCTTGTGAACTCAAACTCGATGCGATGTTCGCTTCTCTACCTGAGTCTTGCGAATCATCCGGCGAGGCCCAATGGCGCAAGGCTCGCATAGGTTTTCTCAAGGAGGTTGCCAAGCAGCATCGAGCTCAGTGGATCGCCACCGGAGCGACGGCCGACGATAGTGTCGAGACCATGTTCCATCATCTGCTCCGAGGATCAGGGCCAGCCGGTCTGGCCGGCATTCGCATCGAAAGAAAACTTTCCGAGGATTTGACGCTCGTTCACCCTTTGGTCGGATTATGGAAGTCCGAATTGATCGAGTATTTGGAATCGATCGGCCAATCGTACCGAATCGATCGCTCCAATCTTTGCAACGAATTCACACGCAACCGCATCCGCAACGAATGCCTTCCGTATCTAGAGAAACTCATCGGGTCGAATCAACTCAAACACCGACTACGCACTACCTTGGAACTCATCCGCCAAGAGCATGAAGTCATCGAAGAATTGGCCAGGCAGTGGTTGGATTCACCGGCTATTGGATGGGGACAGAATCAAATCGAAGCCGATTGGAAAGACTTTGCGGAATTGCCTTGGCCAATACTTCAGTGTGGGCTTGTCGGCATCTGGCATCGCATGGGTTGGCCACTTGGGCAAGTCAGTTTCCGGCACTGGGATCGAGTGCGTGCTTGGATCGATTCTGCGAGGTATTCCAATCATCCAAAAAGGATGCAGTTGCCCGGTTCGATCGAGTTGAAAATTGCTCGCCGCAGATTGCAAATCCACCAACGAAGTTAAGCGACCGACGATTCTTAAGTATTTTGCATGGCAAGATGTTTACGCCAATGCTCGTTGTCGAGTTTGGGATAGTCGAGCCTCAGGTGAACTCCTCGCGATTCGTTTCGAGCTAGAGCCGCATGGGTCATCATCAATCCGACGGTCAGCATGTTTTGTAGCTCCCAGCCTTCGATCCCACTTGGGCGATGAGCTAAGACATAGCTGCTGTAGCGGATGAGTTGTTCGAGAGCCTCCTCAAGGCGTTCTTTCTTGCGATGCACCCCGACTTGCCGCCACATCAGCGAGCGTACGGAGTTGCGAATATCCGCTAGATCGATTTCCTGGGTATCGCTGCGTTCGGCTTCGTAATGGATGGGGAGTACACTCAAGCCGACCGTCGAGTCTTTCAAAGCTGCTTGCGAGGCGCCTCGGCCAGCCACAGCCCCGTACACCAAACCTTCGAGCAAACTGTTGGATGCCAATCGATTCGCACCGTGGAGACCACTGGAGGTGACTTCGCCAGCGGCCCACAGGCCCGGAAGGCTCGTTCGAGCGTGTTGGTCGACAAGCGCGCCGCCGATCATGTAATGGGCACCGGGTCGCACCGGAATCGGATCCTTGGTGATATCCAAACCAAAGCTTTGGCAGACCTTAGCGATCCCAGGGAAACGCTGCTGGACATGCTCGGGATCCAAGTGTGCTAAGGTCAAATAGACACAGGCCGATTGCGTCTTGTCCATCTGGGCAACAATCGATTTACTGACCACATCGCGAGGGGCAAGTTCGAGCCGCGAGTCGTAGTCCTTCATAAACCGATAACCATGGGAATCGACCAAGTAAGCCCCTTCGCCTCGGACCGCTTCGGTGATAAGCGTTCGAGAGCTACCTGCGATGTACAAAACAGTCGGGTGAAACTGCATGAATTCCATATCCCTCATCATGGCTCCTGCCCGAAAGGCGATCGCATGACCATCGCCCGTGGCGACCCTCGGGTTGGTCGACTCGCGGAACACCTGCCCGCAGCCACCCGTGCATAGAATCGTTTGCTTAGCCCAAATCAATACCGCAGGCCTCTGCTGGATCGAGACCACGGCACCGCAACACTGACCTTCATGAGATAAAAGATCAATCGTATAAGCTTCCTCGCATATCTCGACGTTCGAAAGACTTCGGGTGTGCTTGATCATCGCTCGCATGATCTCTTTGCCCGTGGCATCTCCAAGGGCATGGATGATGCGCTGATGGGAATGACCACCCTCGCGTCCCAAGATCAATGCTCCATCGATTTGATCGAAACGAGTCCCCCAACCAATAAGCTCTGCGACCCGATCTGGGGCCTCCCGCACGACCATCTCGACAGTACTCGGATCGCACAGGTCGCAACCGGCAACGAGCGTGTCTTGGATATGATTGTCAAAACGATCCTCAGGATCCCAGACGCTTGCGATACCCCCTTGCGCATAAGCGCTGTTGGACTCCTCGACCTTGTCCTTGGTCAAAATCATGGTGCGTAGGGAAGGGTCGATCTCTTGAGCTGCTCGCATCCCCGCTAAACCACCACCGATGATCAGCACATCGGTGAAATAGTGCCCCATACGCTTGGGTTCGATGGGCACAAGATACCTTGGAATCAACTTGTTCCAATTCGCAGAAATCAATTCGTTTTGAAGCATAGATCTTGTCTTCGACCAATCGTCTTACCGGTAGTTGTCATCCAGGTCATCCAAATCCTCATCCAAATCCTCATCCGAATCGGATTCCGGACGTAGTGGATCATCTGGATCAAAAAAGAAATCATCCAAACCCATCGGCAGGGTGTTTCCTCCAAGAGCTTGTCGCTTCCTCTCTGCAAGGGCCGCCAAATCGAGAGCTTCGTCACCCAAACAAGCCATCACCGCTTCTTTCCAAGCATGATCCTTCGAAAGCGGATGCCCTGAATCCTGTGCAGCTAGGCGTTTGATGGCATACCGCAAAACGTTGATGCCATCCCGAGCTGAAAAATCGAGCTTAAGCGAATGCGCCTGCTGGAGAAAATCGACCGTGAGCTCCAAGATATCCGCCTCGGCAAAAGGCAAATGATAATGAAGTATCGCTAGTTCATCTTTGCGATTGGGAAATCCCACCTGAAGCGTTGGTTGCAACCTGCTGAGGATATAGTCTGGTATCTCGTAGGTTGAATCGTCTTGATTCATCGTCACTGCAGCTCGGAAATCTTGATGCGCCGAAATGGTGATTCCCGCAACGATCGATTCGACATATCGTCGTTGATCAAACAGGGGAGCTAACGAAGCCCATGACTTCTCGTTCATCCGATTCCCTTCGTCCAACACGCACACGCCACCGCGGATCATCGCTGTGACCAGCGCCGAAGCGTGGTAGGCAATCTTTCCGTTGCTTGCCAATACCGGTGTTACAAGCAAATCCTCTGGACGAGTATCGGCAGTGCACTGAAAAATATAGAGCTCTTGCTGCCGAGCACTCGCTGCGGCCATCGCCAAAGCCGTCTTGCCCACACCCGGCACTCCCACGAGCCGAGGAGTCAAAGGCAGATCATTCGGAGCGACAGTCAACCAGCAGGCCGCAAGCTGCCGAAGCGGTTCGGATTGCCCGATCCAACGTGACGGATTCTTAACCGGATTGGCAAGCGTCAGTGCGACTCCGTCGATCGTAACGGATTGAGTCATCGATCTCTTTCTTGATTTGTGCTACTTAGTGTCTTCGGGCGATGCACCCCGAGCCGACTTGAAGGCTCTCTGCCTATTATAGCAATGGGTAAACAGACACGGATGCGGATCATCTGCAGGATCCTAGCTGCGCATGGCAAAGTGTCGAAACGACGCGTAAAAACCGAAACAACTGGTAACCTAGCCCCCGATCGTCATTTGCCTCAGCACTTTTCATGGTGCATACGGCAACAAAGGCGCCACGATCCTGGAACCACCAAGCCGTTGAATCCTTTTTTCCTGGTCGATTCACGGCATGCCTTCTAAACTTCGAGCAGTCCCGTTTTGCGTTTTTGGCTGAGTCATCGGGCGTGCTTGGCCTTAAACGTGGGACCAATCCCCGCTTGCTGGTTATCGGGCGTCTCCGGCAACGCGGGGTTTTTTTATTGGAAAGAACCGGAGATTTCAATTCCGAGTCTTTTCATTTTTTTGTACAAAGTCGTTCGGTTGATCCCCAACCGTATGGCTGTAGCTTGGCGATTCCATCCATTGGCCTCAAGCGCTCCGATGAGAATCTCTCGCTCGGGTTCCAAGAGCGCTTCGTCCAGGTCTTTGAAATGTTCAGACCAACCGAATCGAGACTGGTTGTGATTCCTCTTGCGGCAGGTCGAATCGATCTGTGAGTTTGAAGATCTTACGAGAGTATCCTTGATCAGCAATCGCTCAATGTCTTGCGAATCGATCCTATTTCTGATCGATACGAGCACGGCGCGTTGGATCGTGTTTTCCAATTCCCGAATGTTTCCAGGCCAAGGATACTCGAGCATGGCTCGGTAAGCCCCCGGACTGAATCCATCGATCTGGCGATCAAACTCCAAGCAAGCCTGAGCCAGAAACCCGTCTGCAAGTTCTCGAAGATCTTCAAGGCGTTCCCGAAGGGGAGGAAGCTCGATGGGGACTACATGGATACGATAGAAAAGATCTTCTCGGAAGTGACCCATAGCCACCGCATGCCTGAGGTCTTCGTTCGTCGCAAAGATCATGCGAGCATCGGTGGTAATCGTCTCATTGCTTCCGACAGCCTCAAATTGCCGTGATTGCAGAACCCTCAGCAAACGGACCTGCATCGCCATGGAAGCCGTCGTAATTTCATCGAGAAAAAGTGTTCCCCCTTGCGCATACTGGAATTTTCCAAGTTTGTTCTGCATCGCACCGGTAAAGGCCCCGGCGCAGTGGCCAAAAAGTTCGCTTTCCAAAAGCGTTTCGGGGATCCCGCCGCAGGCCAGTTCTACAAACGGTCCTGAGCGTCTTACAGACCGTTGATGGACCGTTTTTGCGAGTTTGCTTTTACCAGTCCCAGGCTCACCTGTAATCAGAACGCTCGCTTTGGAATCCGCAATCCGGTCGACCAAATCAAAAATCTCTTGCATCTTGTTTCCCATGCCAAACCAATGGTCTTGGCAAGGGCCGTCGGCCTTGGCTCGCCGGTCAAGCTCCGAAGACAATCGACGATCCTCTTGGGCAAGTTGATGCTCGCCTAGCACCTTTTGAATCACCGATAGCAACTGGTCATCGTCCAGGGGTTTGCTCAAGACTTTCATGGCTCCTGCTCGGATCGCTTGGATCTCAAAATCGGTACTCAAATAACCTGTCATGGCCAATCGGGGGCACTCGGGCCGGATCGCTTGAGCGGTTCGCAAGATTTCCAAACCGCAACCTTCGTCCAAGCGTAGGTCTGTCAAAAGCAAATCGATAGGAGAATCCGTAAGCCTCGCTCGAGCTTGCTGAAGATTTCTGGCCGTTACAATTTGGAAACCGAGATGTTCCAGCCACATTCGAGTCGATTCGACCAGTAGTCGGTCATCATCGACCAACAGCACGGTGGATTTGGCCACTTGGCTCTTAGGCCTGAATTCCTTGAGAATCGCGGTGTTCATTTTCAATCCGATAAAGAATCAGTCAGAATCTCGACTCGTCTGTGACGATTCGCCGAAACTTGCACCAAAACCCTAGGTTGTAAAAAAGCAACGAGTTGCCCCGCCGCGTGTTGCGTCGGTGCATCCATCGAATTTTGGTCAAGATTTTCCCCTCAAAATCCTCCCAACTGTTCCAATCCGAATGTCCAAATAGCCCCTACGCTTGCCCCGAGATTATCCTGGGCAATGATGAAAGAAACGAAATCCTTCCTCCATCGATCGAGTGCAACGTGTTTCCGAATTTTTGGCCACCTGCTAGCGGACTCAGGACACCTGTATCTGCATGGATAGCAAATTTTCTTGCTTTGGTCTTGGCATTACTCGTTCCATCACTTTTGATCCTCGGTGGCTTTACGATCGACTTGATGGGCTGGGAGCATCAGCAGGTCGAGCAATCCTTCGAGCAAGGATCGCAGGTGCTCATCGACACTGGATCCCAATACACTTCCATCGGCCCTTTTCGCTTTCAATATAGCAATCTGCCATTTTGGAATTTGCTTTCTTCGTACAAGGCGCTGGGCCTAATCGGTCTCTTGGGAGTTGGACTTGCTCTCATGAGCGTGTTGAATTGGCTCCAACGCAGGTCGGGCGTACAGAGTGCACTCGATACCGAAGAGCAAATGCATCAACGACTGTTCCATCACTCTGGAGCTCTGGCCCTCGAAAGAGGCTTGTCGGCTCAAGCGGGGCTGTTGCAGTCTTTTCACGAGCAGACCATTCCTGCGATGCGAATGGCGATTATCAATTGGTTGCAGGTCTACCCAAAGCACTTTCTCCAAATTGGGTTGCTTGTGATCCTTGCAGGACTGATTCATCCACTGCTAACGATCGCTGCGTTGATTGCAGCTTGGATCATTCGCAATGTTCATCTTTGGCAGCAAGCTGGTCATATCAAGCAGCGTTGGGTCGAGCAACAACGCTGGGGCGCTGCCCATGAACAACTCGGGAAAGTCTCGCAAACCGCCCCCTTGATGGCCACGATACACGATTCTCGTGAAACGCTCGATCACTTTCGATCGAATATGACGACCTACCGCAATGCAGCTAGCCAAGTTCTTAGCTACGATAAAGCCAAGTTGCCACTGGTCCCGCTGAGTCTAGCCGCACTTGGAACAGGTTTGATTTTCTTACTGGCCCTGGGTATGCTCGACCCGCGTAAACACCTCTCACTCGGAGCAGGGTTCGTTTGGACGGCAAGCATTTGTGCAGCCATCTACAGCGGCTATCGCATCGCGACAGCTAGGCTTTCGGTCGCCAAAGCGACCCCCAAGCTAGCCCAGATCTACGAATACTTGGCGATCCAAGCCACGTCTTCTTCATCAGCCACTAAAATGCTCTCAAAAAACCTTTCGCAAGGTGTATCTGTCGAGCATGTGACGCTCCAATCAGGAAACAACCAAAAACTCCTCGACGATGTTTCTGCCTCTTTCAAGCCAGGTCAACTCACTGCCATCATCTCCTCGGATCCGTTCCTTTCAAAAGCCTTGGTTGAAATGATCTTGGGATTCGGGCAACCGGTAAGCGGCAGGCTCATGTTCGACGACGTGGATTCGAAGGATCTTTCGAGCGAATCGATCCGCCAACATTCACTCTGGATTGCACCCAATGGACCTTTAGTCACCGGTACCATCGAAGACAATCTATGGCTCGGATTGCAGCGCGACGCGACGATCGACCTAAGAGAGATTACACAGCTTGCCCGTGTCAGCGAAGCGGTGCTCGAACTGCCCGATGGACTTCAGACTCTCGTAAGCTTCAACGAGCAACGACTCTCCCCCGACCTCATGTTCCGCCTAGGGATCGCTCGAGCATTCCTTAAAAAACCAAGCATCGTCGTGGCCGAAGAACCCGCAAGCACCCAAGCAGGAATCGAAGCTGAAACGACCAGGGCACTACTAGAAGCTCGCAATCATTCATGCATCGTGCTGGTCTTGCCAAACCGACTCTCGACCCTGCGAGCCGCAGACCAAGTCATCGTATTGCACAACCGCAAGGTGGCTGATGTTGGTACTCACAATGAGCTATTGGAAAGAAGTGAACTGTATCGTCATTGGAACTACGTCCACTTTGCACCTGTGATCCGTTGATCGGATGACATCGGATGACATAGCTCAATCAAAGGTGACTCTCGCTGCGTCATTTCTCTTGATGACAAGCGGGCGACGATCCGAGCCGAACTCCATGTGGCAATCAAGCCAAACGCCGATCGTCGCATCTTTGGGGATCGTGATCTTGGCCGTCACACTATTGCCAGTGCGCTGGATCGACTCTGCTTCGTAAGGCCCAATTTGCAACCAAGTCGGCGCTCCCTCGGGAATCGGTCGGCGAGCTTGCGTCGGATCAAACTCGATGTGGATCTCATGCGACTTGCCCTGAACAAGATTTCCAGGTCGAACCGAAGTAATAATCTTTCCATACTTATCACCCGGTTGGGTGTTGTCTTGGATTGGACCTGTTCTGTTGCGCCCTGCGTTCCGACGAAATTCGCGATTGTTTGTCGGTTCAACCTCGCCTGCGTAGCCACCCAAGATGTAGGGGAATCGGTTGGGTGTTACGTGGTAATGATAACCCCGCAATGAATCGCTATGGCCGTTGCACGCATCCAAGGCTTGCTCTCCAGAGAGTTCCATCGCCATCTTGCCGTCCGATTCGTAAGGCCCATACAAAGGGTAGCCATCGAAAGCAAATCCGATGATCGGCGAATGGGACTTGCCGTCATCGATGAACGGCGATTTTACGCAGGTTGGATACTTGTGGTAATGATAAACACCCGTCTGCTGAGGGTGTCCGCAACAGGAATCGAGCCAGACCTCATCATAGCCGGCAACGGCATTGCGCCCTTCCATCTCGAAAGGATTAAAGAAAACCACCCCATTGAGGGACATCCCGACAGGGCCCATCGGCAATCGAGTGATCGTTTCACTCTTACGAGGCACCAAAGGCAAACGGAACGTGAAGTCCTGAACGCTGATCGTATTGGGATTGTCGCTGTTAGGAAAAATGGCCGTCGGATGGTTCGGATACCCTTGGCTTTTGATGATCAAATGATTTTGATCATGGGAGATTTGCAGGTTCGCAATCCCATCCTTATTCGAGTCCTTGCAATGGTAGGAAAACAGATCAAGCCATCGGCCCGCATCCCGGTAATAGTAGGTTTTCGGCTCGGCCTTCGAGACATACCAAAAACCACCAATCGACTCGACTTGATCTTCCTGGATCGAAACCGATTGCGTGTTGAGTGAAATCTCCTGTGCTGCCGCAATACCGGCCCAAGTGCACAGCATTCCACTTAGTAAGACGCAAGCCAACTTGGCTCGAAGCGGTTGGATAAAGCCAATCCCAATCATGCGATCACTCCAGTTACTTACCAAAAGACTTGGGCGGTCGATCAGAGTAATAGCATAACCCCGAGGATTCAAATAGGTTACGATAGGGTCAGACAAAATACAGAATTCGGTTTCACTGCTGGGAGCATAGGATCGTGCAAAGTTTGAGCTTGAAAGTCGTCTGGTTAACCGTTTTTAGCCTCGGACTCTTGGCGATTCCACCGAATTCTCTGGCTCAGGACTTATCCACCAAGGGTTCTCCGACCAAGGATGCTGTCGATCGGCTCACTCGCAAGAATCTCCAAGCCATCCGTGATGCGATCGAAAAGTATTCTCTCCATCGCGAAAACTTGACCACGAGAGGACCGTTTCGAACGGTCAGAGCCAATCTCCACGTCCACTCAGAACTGTCGCATGACTCGCGTGGCAAAATAGAAGATATCGTCGCTGCGGCCAAGCGAGCGGGCACCGAAGTCCTCCTGTTTACCGAACACCCTTCGAAAGAGAAGGACTTTTTCGAAGACGGCCATCGAGGTCTACGCGATGGCGTCCTGCTTATTCCAGGCGCTGAGATGAAAGGCATGTTGGTCTATCCAACCATGAGCTTGCGTCCCTTCGAAAACGCAGATTCTCAGCAAACCACTCAGATCGTACGCAACCGCGGTGGACATGTCTTTCTTTCTCACTTGGAAGAACGCATGGATTGGCAAATCCAAGGTCTTACGGGCGTGGAAATCTACAACACGCACGCAGACTTCAAAAAGCAAAAACGCATGATCGACTCGATGAAAAATCCGCTGTGGTTGATCAAAACAGCAGAGCTGATCGATCGATATCCTCAGGAAGCTTTTTCGGCCCTGCAAACGTATCCCGATGATTATCTTGCCCGTTGGGATCAACTCTGCTTGATCGCTCCTCACACCGGTGTTGCGGCCAATGACGCTCATCAAAACGTAGGTGTACGGATCCTCTTAGGTGAAGATGGCAAGGTGCTCGTTACCGATGCGCTCGGAGAGGAACTGCTCAAGCTCGAACGTTTACTGGTGGCTCCCCTGCTAAAGATTCCTGACACGGCCAAGCCTGGGGATATGCTCCTGAAACTGCAATTGGATCCGTATCAATACAGCCTAAGGCATGCCGGCACGCATCTGCTCGTGAGCGATCTTACCCAAGAAGCTGTTTGGAATGCCCTCGATGAGGGAAGAACATTCGTGGCCTTTGACTGGATTGCCGATTCGAAAGGGTTTGAGGTAGCCATCGAACACCAGCAAAACCGTCATGAAATCGGATCGCACTTGGATTGGGAGTTTCTCAAAAATAAAGAGGACTTGAAACTCGTTGGCCAAGCCCCATTGAATGCAACGTGGAAAGTGTATCGGACGTCGCCTGAGTCTCCGAGCGAACTGGTCTATCAAGGCGAACATCAGAAATTCACTTGGCAGATTCCCGGGCCAGGTAATTACCGAGTCGAATTATGGCTCGAGTTATTGGACCAGCCCCATTGCTGGATCTTGACAAGCCCCTTCTATATCGCACCTTAGTCTTGGAGGATCTTCAGGAATTATTGTTGCTGAAAATTTATTCCACGGGTTCTCTTCGTACTCGTACTCAGTGAAACGGTACTCGTACTCGAAGAGAAGCATTGGGATGTCGATGACATACGATACCATCCAATCGACATTTTGATCCTTTTAGGAAAGATTGGATTTGAGTGTATTTCGGCGATGCCGAGGGTTTTTTGAAAGCGGTTGGGCGCAAGCCCTCCGGTGAAGGGGCAAGGTTCACCGGGCAGCGATCGATGTTCCTCTACCATTTTCCGTCTTCATCAGCGGTTGAGGAAAACAGCCCTACGCGCACAGCCCCCTCATCCCCCCCGCCCCTTACTCCCCCGGCCAAAGCCCCGGTGGAGAAGGGGGGCCAAGCGGGGTAAGGCGTTAGCCCAACAACATTAAATCGACATTCGGATCAATTTAGGAACGATTGGATTTGAGTGGGGCGCGGCGCATGTCGAGCGGTTTTTCAAAAAGCAGTTGGGCGCGAGGCCCTGAAACTTCCTAACTAAGTGTTTTCTCGAAGAGAGCCAGCATCCGAGCCCAAGCTCGCTCGGACTGATCCTTGTTGTAGACCCGAGTGTCAGGTGGACACCATCCATGCCCAGCCGGATACACTTCGATCTCCGAGGACAACTTGGCCCCCTCAAAGGATTCCTTCAATACCTGTTTGGATTCCGGATCCCTCATGTCGTCGTTCTCGGCAATGGCAATCAAAAAAGCCGCCTTCATCTTGGGGATCAGTAAATGTGGACTTTCAGCCTCTTTGGTCACCAATCCACCGCCATGGAACGAACAGCCCGCACCGATGCGCTCGGGCGCCGTTGCTGCCGTTCGCATCACGATCGGGCCGCCCATGCAGTATCCGATCGTTCCAATCTTCTTGCTCTTGTCGACCTGAGGCTGAGTGTCCAGCCAGGCAACAAATGCTGCCGCATCGGCTTGATGCGTCTTGGCGCTGAGCGAACGCGCCAAGGGCACCACTTCCTGGATCGGTGTGCTAGCCCCTTGGGGCGCCGTCGGTGACTTCTTGGTTCGATAGAAAGGATTCACCACCAAAACACTGTAACCGGACTCAGCTAGCCGCTTACCCATCTGACGAAATGCCGGTCGCAAACCAAAGATATCTGGCCAGACCAAGACGGCTGCATGAGCCCCAGTAGCAGGTGTTACGAAATAAGCGTCGCACTCCCCATCAGGAGTCTTGATCGTGACTTCCTGCTCGCTAATGGCCAGCGCTTTAGCATCCTGCGGAAACAGAATCGCGGCACTCATACCCAACGCTGCTAATGCCCCTAAGTCCCTTCGAGAGTACTTCTTGATGTCTTCGTCAAAATGATCCTGATCGCACATGCTCAAACCCCTGGTAGAGTGGTTAGTAATTAGTGATTGGCCGTTAGCGGTTCGTGTTTAGTCGTCAGAAGGAGGTAATCAGAGGATCCGACGGAGTCGGTAAGTTGGTTTTAGTTCTGATTTTCCGGCGACGCATTATAGCAAGTTGGGATCCTCAAAGTCACAACTTGGGTTATCTTGAACACAATCCCGCCAGCAAATATCCGTTGTTTTAACCGAAGCCAACCCATGAGAATTCAAGAGATCCGAGTCTATCAAGTCGACCTGCCGCTCCATGAAGTAACCTATAAATGGAGCGGTGGAAAATCGGTCACGGTCTTTGACTCGACGGTCGTCGCCGTAGTTACCGATTCAGGGCTTGTCGGTTGGGGTGAATCTTGCCCGCTTGGCGCCGCGTATCTACCCTCTTACGCCTCGGGTGTGCGTGCCGGCCTGGCGGAACTCGCACCGCAACTCATCGGCCAAGATCCACTTCAAATCGATAAACTCAATCGACTTATGGATGCGGCACTCAAAGGACATCCCTACGTCAAGTCGCCGATCGATGTGGCTTGCTGGGATCTGCTCGGACAACAAGCTGGACTACCGGTCTGCTCTCTATTGGGTGGTCGCTACGGCGACGACTTCCATCTTTACCGCGCGATTTCCCAAGAGTCCCCCGATCAAATGGCTGCAAACGTCGCGGGATATCGAGCCCAAGGTTACCGACGATTCCAACTCAAAGTCGGCGGTGATCCAGATGTCGATATCGAGCGCATCCATGCCGTTCGCGCAGCACTCAAGCCGACCGATCGACTTGTCGCCGATGCCAATACCGGTTGGACGCAGCACGAAGCGGTCCGAGTATGCCGAGCTGTCAAAAACCTCGATGTCTATATCGAACAGCCTTGCGTGACCTACGAAGAATGCCTCGCTGTCCGCCGGCAAACCGACCACCCGTTTGTGCTCGACGAAAATATCGATGGTCTGGAAATGCTCCTTCGAGGTCGACGCGATCTGGCCATGGATGTTGTGAACCTTAAGATCAGTAAATTCGGCGGCCTGACCAAAATCCGACAAGCTCGCGATCTGTGCGTATCGATGGGAATCGCCATGACGATCGAAGACACCTGGGGAGGCGATATCGTAACGGCTGCCATCGCTCACCTTGCCCATAGCACTCCGACCGAACTCCTGTTTACCAGCACCGACTTTAACAGCTATGTGACCGTCAGCATCGCCGAAGGTGCCCCCCAACGCGACAACGGACGACTTGCTGCTAGCTCCCAGCCGGGCCTGGGCATTCGACCCAAAATGGATGTACTGGGCAAGCCGACAGCAGTCTATCGATAGTTATCTAAATAAAAATATTCGCAAAAATGATTTTAGGGGCCATGGCAACTTGTGGCCGCACCGACTACTCTGTGCTCCTGCTCGTGCTCGAAACGAGTTTTGTATTGTCACAGAGCAACTCCTATCATCCGATGACGAGTTATGAATCCTAACAGCGCAACCTCCCAACGCTGCGATGTCCTGATTGTCGGACTCGGAGGCGTCGGTTCGGCAGCATGCTATGCTCTTGCCAAACAAGGTTACCGCGTCGTGGGGATCGATCAATTCGATCCTCCACACCGTATGGGTAGTTCGCACGGCGATACTCGCATCATCCGCAAATCGTATTTCGAACACCCAAATTACGTGCCGCTACTGATCCGAGCCTATGAACTTTGGAAGACGCTCGAATTCGAAGTCGACAAACAACTGTATTTTCCAACCGGCTTATTGGAAATAGGTCCACCGGATGGTGTGGTCCTCTCAGGGGTTGCTCGCAGCGCAGCGGAACACTCGCTCCCTATCGAAACCATGAGCATGCAAAAAGCCATCGAGCGGTATCCAGGCATCGCAGGTTCGGATGCTTGGCAAGCGATCCTCGAAAAGGATGCGGGCTATTTGCTCGTCGAAGAGTGCGTCGCTGCGCATCTGCAACAAGCCCGCAAACTCGGTGTACAGATTCGAGTCAACGAAAGGATGCTTCGTTGGCATGCCGACAAGCATGGGGTCGAGATTCAGACCCAACGCGAGACACTGCAAGCGGATAAACTGATTCTCTGCGCAGGGCCTTGGGCCTCCCAAGCCCTCTCAAGCTACCCTATCCCACTGAAAGTTCTTCGCAAGCATCTGTATTGGTACGAGTGTCCGTCAGCTTGTTACTCGCAAGATCAAGGTTTCCCATGTTTCTTTTACGAAACTCCTAGTGGATACTACTATGGATTCCCCGACCACAGCCGCCAGGGATTAAAAGTCGCTCGACACTCCGGTGGACAGATTGTTTCAGATCCACCAATCGGACAGCACACACCGGATCCGCAAGACCGTAGACTCGTCGAAGAGTTTCTTGCGAGTTACCTCCCAGAAGTCAGCCTTCAGCTTCGGAACTGGAGCGGTTGCTACTACACCATGACCCCCGACGAACATTTCATCCTCGATCGATTGCCAGATGCTCCCAACGTCGTCGTTGTCGCTGGTCTCTCCGGCCACGGATTCAAGTTCACTTCGGTGCTCGGGCAAATCGCAAGCGAACTTGCTATCGAAGGTCACTCTAAGTTGGATATCGATTTTCTAAGCATCCGCCGTTTTCTAGGTTCCCTTCGGTAGCCACTGGTCGCCATGAATCAAAATAGACGGAGGATCAAGCTTGGGGGACGATTGCAAGGCCTTGGTTTACGTCCGTTGGTTTGCCGCATTGCCACCGCGATTGGATTGACCGGCTCGGTTCGCAACCAAGCCGGCGGAGTTTGCATCGAAGTCCAAGGGGCGATCTTGGACATCGATCAATTCGTCGCGAATCTGCACGAGCAACTCCCTGCGTCTGGACGCATCGACTGGGAACAAATCGATGAAATCCCAATCGAATACGGTACGGAAGGCTGCTCGGTTGGATTTGCAATCCACTTGAGCCAAGGGCAAGGCTTCACCTTGTGCGATGCCCTGCCAGACATGGCTCCATGCGAAGATTGCTTGCGCGAATTTTTCGATCCAGCGAGTCGCAGATATCATTACCTGATGAATAGCTGCACGCAGTGTGGACCGCGTTACTCGATCCAAACTGGAACGCCGTTTGATCGTGGGCGAACCACTTTGGATGTTTTCCCCTTGTGCGCTGATTGCCAGCGAGAGTACACCGATCCTGCGAATCGTCGTTTCCATGCACAGACGATCGGTTGCTTTGAATGTGGGCCCACTTGGGTATGGCATGAACGCCATGCGCAGGAGATCCATTGCACGAGCCCCCCACACGTCGAGTCGATGCTCGATCGGTGCGAGCAGATATTGCGAACCGATGGCATTGTTCTTGTCAAAAGTGTTGGCGGTTATCAATTCCTCTGCGATGCAGCCAGCCAGCAAGCCACGCTTCGGATTCGAAAGATCAAAAATCGGGAGCACAAGCCTTTTGCAGTCTTGGTCGAATCGCTTGCCCAAGCGTTAGAGATGGTCGAACTCTCGCGAGAGGCCCAAGTTGCCTTGCAAGAAAGCCATCGTCCAATCGTCGTCGCGAGCCGCAAGCCTCCTAACGGAGTCTCGCAAGATAGCCTGGGGCGATGGATCTCCGAGTTGGAGAATTCCTTAGGCGTGATGCTTCCAAACAGTCCTGTGCAGTGCCTGCTTGCCCGTCGCATAGGTCGGCCAATGGTTGTTACGTCGGCCAATTTATCGAGCGAACCGATGCTTATCGATGATCAGCAAGCCCTCGATCGATTCGGTGATCAAGTCGAGGCGATCTTGATGCACAACCGACGCATTGCAGAACCACTGGATGATCCAGTCGTATGCGATGCTCAAGTTGCAGTCATTCCGATCCGATTGGGCCGAGGCGATACACCGTGTCGGCTCTCGATCGATCAAACGCAATTCGGCTCCAGTTGTGGGATCGCCTTGGGCGCCGATCTCAAGGCAGCTTGGGGAATGTCACTCGGGCAAGGATTGTATCTGATGCAGCACTTAGGAGACGCGTCGCATCCTGCGGTTATCACACGCATCGAGGATTCGATTCAAAAGCTGCTGCAGAGCGATTTGCCTGCACCTTCGATCTTGATCGACATGCATCCGGCGTACGAAACCACGATGCTAGGAAAACGGTTGGCTGGGAACGACTCCGATGGGTCACAGAGGATCGGTTGTCAATCGATTCAGCATCATGCAGCCCACCTAGGGGCGCTTGGAGTCGATGCTGGAATCCCTTCCGAAGAACCTCTGATAGGCTTTGTATTCGACGGGACCGGCTATGGATCCGACGGTACGATTTGGGGTGGAGAATTGATCGGGCTACGACGAAGCGAATTTTCACGTCTTGGGTATTTGCGACCGTTTCGATTGCCCTGTGGAGATGTCGCGGCGAAATATCCTTGGCGTACGGCCTTGGCACTATTGCTCGATGCGGGTCTGGGTATCGAAGACTTGCAAGCTTGCTGCGATTGGACTGAGCAGTCGCCATGGGGATCGCTCTTGGAGGCCCAGCGATCGGCGTTGGTAAGAGTGTTCGATTCATCGACACTTTCGATTCCAACAAGTAGCATCGGTCGCTTTCTCGATGGGCTAGCTTCCCTCCTGGGATTGGTACATTGCAATGGCTACGAAGGCCATGCGGCGATATCGCTCGAGGATCTGGCGATGGGGCACTCTCAAGAGCGAGGCGATACAAAGTACGCGTTTGTTTTGCAGAACCAAGGTGGGGCGATCGAGTTTGATGGTCGCCCTGTCGTGCGAGGGGTCGTTGAGGATCTGCGAAGCGGCATCGATCGAGCGAGCATCGCTTTTGGAATCCATGCAGCGATAGCAACGATGATGTCAGATGCACTTGTGCATCTGACCGATGACTCTAAGCAGAGTCATCAGGTTGGATTAAGTGGCGGGGTGTTTCAAAATCGATTGCTCGTGGAGTTGGCCGTCGAGGCGATGAGTCGAGCCGGTCATCAGGTCTATTTGCACCGTCGAGTGCCACCGAATGATTCGGGACTGGCCATCGGCCAACTGCGATTGGCAAGATCAGTCCGATCCGTCTGATCCGTCCGATCCGTCCGATCCGTCCGGGCAAGATCCGTCTGATCCGTCCGATCAGTCTGATCCGTCTGATCCGTCCGATCAGTCTGATCCGTCCGATCCGTCCGATCCGTCCGATCCGTCCGATCAGTCTGATCCGTCTGATCCGTCCGATCAGTCCGATTTAGCTCCAGCGGGTTGCATCGTTGGGTTCCCTTCCAGGGCCCGGCGGGGGATCTTCTCGTCTCGCATGGCGGCTTGATAAGCGAACGTCGCTATGATGACCGAGGATTGCTTGGCATCTTCTTCGATGAGCCGTTCGTACACGTCCATGCTCGAATGGTGTGTGCGGGTGTCGTACTCGATGGGGTCTTGAATAAACTGAAAGCCTGGCAATCCAATCCCCGTAAAGGATTGATGGTCGGTTCCTCCGGTGTTGGCCGCCGTGACCGTCGATGCTCCATAGTCGGCAAACGGAGATAACCACGCACGGAAAATCGGACGGGCCGCTTCGTTCCCTTGGAGGTAAATCCCCCGGATCTTGCCTGCTCCGTTGTCGAGGTTGAAGTAGGTCGAGAGCTTTTCGTACTCGGGTTTGTACTCCAAGACCGAGGTTCTATCGCCACCTTCGCCCCCGCCACCACGCTGTGGGGTCTGCAATGTTCCAAAGTGCTCGGAAACGTAGGCTCTTGAACCCAAGAGACCTTGCTCTTCACCGGTCCACAGGGCAATTCGGATCGTGCGCCTGGGGGCTACTCCGATCGACTTGAGGATCCGCATCGCTTCCATCATCACTCCGCAACCGATCGCGTTGTCGGTCGCACCGGTACCTGAGTGCCATGAATCAAAGTGGGCACCGATCATGACGACTTCGTCTTTCAGGTCGCTCCCTGGAATCTCGGCGATGATGTTAAAGCAGTTGGTGTCTCCATCGTGATAGGTCGACTCGATGTCGATCTCCAATTGTGGCAAGACACCTTTTTGCACCATGCGAACCAAACGATTGTAGTGTTCGGCTGAGACGACCATCTGGGGCAAAATTGGAGGAGAGTCGACTGTCCAGGGTCTTGCGCCGCGGGACATTGGGCCACCTTCGCCCGGGCTTCGAATCTCGCGCTGGGGATCAGCCCTTCGGGGCATGGTCGCCGAGGCGACGAAGACCGTACCTCCATCGCCTCGACCGGCTTCGAGCACCACTGCGGCTCCCTCGTCGTAACACATCTGCCACTTGTCGGTCGTAAGATTGCTGCCGATCCCTGCACCGTTGCCTCGCCGGGGTGGTTGCCCGTCGGCTGCCCCGCCCGATGCTGGTGTTGTTGCAGGTGTTTTTGCATCGCCGCTGGGGGTGCTCGGTGTGGTATTTGAGCTTGGGGGATTCAAGCCACCGGCCGGCGTGCCTGGTTCGACTCCGGGTGGTCTACGACGGCGAGAGCCGCCAATCTCGGCATTCGCAAGATTCAATAGTTCGCTATCAGTCTGCCTTGCTCCTGGTGGATCAAACCAAGGTTTGAGTTCTCGAGGGGGGCTGATCAGTACAATCGCTCGACCGAGTTTGCCACGGTACTTTTCGAGTTCTTCGGGGGTGTTGGCATCCAAGTAGATTGGCTCTCCACGCACCGTTGTTGGAGTGCTGGGAGTCCAGGCTTTTGGGTAGGCGATGAGCGAAAAGAAATTCGGAGCCGTGACGTTGGCGCGATACGATTGAAGCGACCAGCCTCGGCCGAAAGGGCCCCAAGGTTCGAGATGGGCATTTTCAAGCCCGTACTCTTCGAGACGCTTTTTGGCCCACTCGCCGGCAAGTTTGGTTTCGGGGGAACCGGTCAATCGCGGTCCGGAAACGTCGGTCAAATAACTGATCGTCTCCATCACCTTCGATCGTTCCATTCCCTCCTGCTTGATCTTGTCGACGATTTCGGTGTTGACCGAATCGCTTTGTGCAAAGAGCAAGTTGCTTGCGTGACCGAGAACCGGTGCAACAAGCATTCCAACGAGGGCTTTGCGGAGAACGGATCGACGCTTGTGCATTTTATAATCAATCAAAAAAGTGGATGGTAGTTTAATAAAACGGGATAAGAACGATTTAAGTATACCCCAAAACGAACGAAGAATGTTCGACGATTGTCCTCAACCGTCCATTGTAAAACGGCTGTCCTCAGCCGTTTTCATGCCGAGCTTGCGAGGCGAGTCTGAAAGGGCCTGAAGACACCAAGCTACGCTTGTGGGCCGACGGCTGGGGACATCCGTCGAACAATGCAATCGTCCAATGTAAAACGGCTGTCCTCAGCCCTTTGGTGCCTCTTTGGGTGACACCCATTTGGCGATGGCGTTCGCAAGGATGATCGTATAGGCAAGAACCAAGAGAATGATCGCCGAACCGCTCAAGGCCCCTCGAAGGGCTTGCGGGAAATTACCGCTGTTGTAGCCAACAGTAAAATCTGGCCAAAAGCGGGTTTGAAGCATCTGCGCTGCGGCCGTAAATGTGGTCGTCGTTACAAAGAGCATCGGCAAAATGGTCACCCAAGCGTATTTGCCGCGACCTTCTTTAAAAATCCATGTCGTCAACAAGCACAGAGCGATCGCTGCCAGGAGTTGGTTGGCGATGCCAAACATCGGCCAAATCGTGTCGATCGATCCGGTCCAAATGAGACTACCCCAACCGACGGTCACTACCGCAGTACTGAGCCAAACACCGGGCCACCAATCCATCTTTTGGAACTTCGGATGCAGATTCCCTAAAAGCTCCTGCAGCAGAAATCTTGCGATCCGTGTCCCTGTGTCGATCGTCGTGAGGATGAATAATGCTTCGAACATGATCGCAAAATGGAACCAATACTTCACGAGCGAATCGATCGAGCCGATCGAAAAAATGCTAAAGGCTTTGGTCATGATCTGAGCCATCCCCACGGCGAGTGTCACTGCACCTCCGGTTCGTCCTCGCAGGGTCTCGCCGCCAACTTGGGCCTCGATTTGATCCAAGTGATCCACGTCCGCGTTGAGCTTGGTAAGCGTCTCAGCGTACTGATGGGCTTTGGACATATCGATATTGATCGCCCAGTAATCCCCTTGAGGTAAAGCGGCCGCAGCGATCAGCGCGCACACGGCTACTAAGCCTTCCAAGAGCATCGAGCCGTAGCCGATAAGCCGCACGTCTTTTTCGTTGCTGACCATCTTTGGCGTCGTTCCCGAAGAGACCAGTGCATGGAACCCTGAGACCGCTCCACACATGATGCAGATGAAGACAAACGGGAATATGGCTCCAGAGAAATAAGGTCCACCGCCGTTGGCAAAATAAGGGTTCACTGCGGGAGCTTCGAGTTTCGGATTGGCAACCATGACCCCTATCATCAAAAGTGCGATCGTGCCGATCTTTAGGAACGACGAAAGATAATCGCGAGGGCACAGCAACAACCACACGGGAAGTACCGAAGCGATGAATCCATAGAGACAGATCGCAAGAATGATACCGTTTCGTGTGAAGGAAAAGTAAGGTTCTATCGAGGATCCTTGAACCCACGATCCAGCAACGGTTGCGAACAGTACAGCTGCAGCACCTATCAAAGAAGCTTCTACGACACGACCTTTGCGGAACCGATACATGTACCATCCTACAAAAAGCGCGATCGGTATCGTGCAGGCGATCGTGAAGGTCCCCCAGGAACTTCCTTTGATCAGTTCATAAGATTTCTCGGGCAGCTTTAAACTCGTGGTCCTAGGATACGAGTCGGCTTCGGGCATCTCGATGACGAAAGCTTCGCTGCGTAGCAATTGGGTGCCGTTGGGATACTGGACTTTGGAGCCTGCAGGGACACGGTAAGTGACCGGGCCTGAGTTTCCCGCTTGGGGTGCCATCGTTTCTGAAGCTTCGATGACGCTGCCCGGATAGAGAGCAACCCGTTCTCCGCCGAGTGCTTTGACCACCACCACTCCGAGTCCTGATAGGGCGATGATCACGATAAAGAGGATAGCAATCGAGGTCAGGACTCCAAGTTTTGGGCCCAGGAGCGATTTGGCGATGTTGGCCAAGGACTGGCCACGATGTCGCAGGCTCACGGCCAAGACCAGGAAGTCTTGGACGGCACCCGCAAGGCAAACGCCGATGACCAGCCAGATAAGCCCAGGCATGTAACCGAATTGAACGGCCAAAACCGGACCGATCAGCGGCCCTGCCCCGCTGATGGCGGCAAAGTGATGGCCGAACAAGATCCATCGATTCGTCGGATGGTAATTTTGTCCGTCATTAAGCTCGACGGCGGGGGTGATCCGGGTCGAGTCTAGAGCGGCAACATGGGCGGCAAGAAAAGCGCTGTAGAATCGGTACGCCACAGCCATGGCCGCAAGAATTCCCAGGAGAATCGGCATGGAGTGCATAAGCTTCGATGATTCCTGTCTGTTTTACGATTAAAGAAACTTCGCGGGTCGCTTGCCCCTGACCATAGCTTCGCTACAGTATGGAGTCTGTGGCTGCATATCAGCTTAGCAATTGCGCCCTTGTTTGTGGTGTTGGCTTGCTTGAAATCGCGACGATTTCTCAGGTTGTCCAAGGCACACTGCACTCGAAGGAAACAGGGATCAACTCGATCGCGGCGACGAAGGGTAGACGGAGCCGAGTCGATGGCAGGTTCTTGAACGCAATGCGAGCTGCCGGAGGTGATTCGGCGTGGACCGACCCTACTGGCTTCCTGACCTCAGCTTGGAAGGTATGCACAGGCGGTTTGTCTATTTTTTGTATTTGGAAGGAAGAGTTAGCTAAATGTCTTCGGATAACAAATTCAAGCTCGAGTACATTTGGTTGGATGGGTATCTACCCGAGCCCAACATGCGCAGTAAAACCAAGATCGTCGACAAGGCTCCTACGAGCGTTGCGGATCTACCGATGTGGGGCTTTGACGGAAGCTCGACACAACAGGCTGAAGGACGTAGTTCGGACTGTTTGCTCAAGCCTGTGGCTCTTTATCCAGATAGCACTCGCAAGAACGGTTTTTTGGTACTGTGCGAAGTTCTGCTTCCCAACGGTGAGCCGCACCCATCGAACTTCCGCGCTCAGTGCGAGGATATGGCAGATCTTTGGATCGGCTTTGAACAAGAGTACTTCTTTTACGAAAACGGTCGCCCATTGGGCTTCCCAGACGAAGGTTATCCGGCCCCGCAAGGTCCGTATTACACCGGCGTAGGATACAAGAACGTCGGTGACATCGCCCGAGCGGTCGTCGATGAGCACATCGATATCACCCTCGATGCCGGGATCAATCTCGAAGGGATCAATGCCGAAGTCGCTAAGGGCCAGTGGGAATTCCAAATCTTCTCCAAGGGCTCGAAGAAAGCTGGCGACGACATGTGGATTGCACGTTACTTGATGGTCCGTCTTGCTGAGAAGTATGGATTGGACATCGAGTTCTATTGCAAGCCGATCAAGGGTGACTGGAACGGCTCTGGTATGCATACGAACTTCTCGTTCGACAAGTTGCGAGATCAAGGTGGCAAGGAGTTCTTTGAGAAGCTCATGGGTGCCTTTGAGAAGTATCGCGACGAGCACATTGCTGCTTATGGTCCAGACAACCATTTGCGTTTGACAGGTCTGCACGAGACACAATCGATCGACAAGTTCAGCTACGGCGTGGCCGACCGTGGAGCATCGATTCGGATTCCACACAGTTTCGTCAACAGCGGTTATAAGGGATACCTTGAGGATCGCCGTCCAAATTCGCAAGCCGATCCATACAAGATTTTGGCTCGGATCGTCAAGACGATCAAAACGGTTCTCTAGACAAACCTCTAGATGGTCCGATAGAACAGTTCGACTCACAAAAGACACCGGAATCATCCGGTGTCTTTTTGTTAGGTACCATCGAGCGTATAGGGCTGTTTGGCTGGGCTTCTCGGCAAGGTTCATTTTTGCGAAAATTCGTTTAACCCGCAGCCAACGGCGAGGAAGTGGTATCGGCCCCCTGGTATCAACTGTTTGGTGACCAATCGAAGGAGTATGTGCTGATCCTTCCAAGCGGTGGTTGGACATGTTTCAGGCATCAGACTTCAGGCTTCAGGGGAACAGCAAAACAGCCCTACGCGCTTGATGGTACGTTCCGCGGTTGGTGGATGATCCTGGTACGATCTCTAGAGCGTGATTGTTTCTGGAATCCATGGCGATACCTATCGCGCACAACCGCTTCACGTACCCTACGCGCTGCATTAGCGTTCATCAGCGTCTATCAGCGGTTCGCTTTTGGTCTTTATTAGCGAATATTAGCGTTCATCAGCGGTTCAAAAAAAAAGCTTTACTCGCTGTCAACCCCCTCTATCCCCCCGCCCTTTCTCCCCCGTCAAAGCCCGGGGGCGAAAGGGAGCCAAGCGGGTGGGGAGGCGTTAGGCTTTAGGCATT
>JAJTFC010000141.1 GCA_021298315.1 Planctomycetaceae bacterium | reverse complement strand
CCAAAGACCGCGCAACGTACCTTGGAACAATGGACCACTCCGATAACACCACGGTACGTTCCGCGGTCGGCTTGCTGGTCGGCGTGGGTTGGGTTGATGGAGGTGGTCAATGCGGTTGGGGTTTTGGGATGGAGACCCCGACCGCTGCACGTACCCTACGGGCTACGGGGCTACAACGAATAAATGGCCAATGGTAGAATTGGCGGATTGTAATGATCATTCTCAGGTCTTCTCTCCGAGGTTTTTGGTATGCATAAGCTTGCTGTGTTTATCGGATTATTGGTTTTTGCTCCTTGTTTTTTGCTTGCTCAAGACAGCAGCAAGAGCGGTGTCGATCCCTCGGGAACTTGGCGCTGGGAGTATGATTTGGATGGAACTCAGTACAAGGATCTGGTGCGACTCAAGGCTGGTCAAGAGAACAAAGAAACCAAGGTGCGAGAGCTCAAGGGTAAGTACGAGAGCTCCTCAGGTCGAAAGATCAACATCGAGAATGGCAAAATCTCTGGGGACAAAGTGAGTTTCGAGTTCAAGGTCAACTATCAGGGAATGGATGTCAAGCTTGAGTTCGAAGGTACCGTCAAAAACGATAATTTGAGCGGCAAGGTTAAGGCATCGACCAACGAAGGGAGTCGCGATCTGGACTGGTCAGCCACAAGAAGTGTTTTGGCCGATGATGTCGTTGGCAAATGGAAGCTGAGGATCGATGCCAATGGGAACATCATGGAACCTGTTTTGACCGTGACCAAAGAGGGGGACAAGCTCAAGGCCAATTATGTGCTAGGCAATGATGTTAAGATTGAAGCCAAGGATCTGAAAGTCGAGAAGAACGTGTTGACCTTCACGATCGAGACGGATTTCCAAGGATCGAAAATCAAGGCAGACTTCATGGGAAGGCCTTACGGAGACAAGATCAAAGGGTCGATCGACTACGTCTTGGGGAATGATGTCGGCGAAGTTGACTTTACTGGCCAGTTGCAAGACGAATCGATTTAGTTCTGCTTCGGATGCTACAGGTGTTTTTGTGGGTGCGAACTCGGCTTTTTCGTACTCGCACATGCACTCGAAACGCCAGAACACGATCACTCCTTTAGAACCTTCTTTTGAGGTCGAAAATGCTTCCAATTTGTCGAGCGGTCTTGATGGGTCTTGGGATCGCTCATACTGCGGTGATCTTCAGCGGATCGGTATTTTCGCAGGACAAGAGTGTCAAGCCTGGGATTAACGATCCGTTCAAGGCCCCCAAGGTCCAGGAGTATATCGAGAAGTTTGAGATTGAGAGTCGCGAGGTTTTTCAACGTCGCGAGGCGATCTTGGAGGCTTGTGCAATCCAACCTGGATCAACCGTTGCCGACATTGGTGCAGGTACGGGGTTGTTCACCCGGCTGTTTGCCAAGAAGGTGGGTAATCAGGGGCGAGTCATCGCCGTTGACATCGCAAGCAATTTCTTGGAGCACATCACCAAGACGGCACGAGAGCAGGATTTTCGGAACATCGATACGTTGCTATGCACTGCCGACTCTACGACGCTGGAGCCTGAAAGTATCGACTTTGCTTTTATCTGCGACACGTACCATCATTTTGAGTATCCCACCAAGACCATGAAGTCGCTCCTTCGAGCCCTCAAGCCGGGGGGAAGATTGGTGGTGATCGATTTTAAGCGGATTGATGGACAGAGTACTCCTTGGGTTATGTCGCATGTGCGAGCAGGCCAGGAGGTATTCGAGAAAGAGATTTTGGAGTGTGGCTTTGTCAAACTAGATCAAAAGGAAGATCTGCTCAAAGAGAATTACTTCCTGGTATTCCAGAAGCCCCGCTGACTTACTCTTGATTGAAAAAAATCGAATCGACGTTGCCTCGTAAAATTTGAGTTCCAAGTTCGATGGCGAAGGATTCGGACAATCCCCGCTCGCATACGATCGATTCGGCTAGAACATTGGCCAGGATTCGTTTGAACATCTTGTACTTGGGCAAAATGAACTCGAGTTTGTACGCATCGCTGTAGTAACCGATGATCTTATTGCGTGGAATAGCATCAATTCTCGCGCGCAGATCATGTTTGATAAACGTGGGTGTGTTGCTGTACCACCAGTGTCCATTGGCGATGACGTTTGGGAAGATCCATGCGTAATCGACGAGTTCTTGGTTGCTCACGGAGGCCAAAACCGAGATCGGAAACTTGACGTTTGGAAAAGCGTTGAGTAGTTCGCTGTATTGGATCATCGACCATCGCGAATCGTAAAGGTCCTGGCCTTGGTAGACGCCACCTGGGTAGACTTTGCGATTGACTCCGATCATCAGGTCAAAAGGTAGTTTCATATCGTCGCAAAACTCGGCCAATCTCCAGAAGACCCAATAGGAGATGCATTCGCGTTCAGATTGAGAGAGCTCCGAGCCGCACATCAATCTTTGGAAGGCGGATTGAGCAACTGGATCATCCATTGCAATTTTTTTGGGGGTGAACCAAGGTGGCAGCGATATGGCGCAGGCACGCACTTGGTATTTGACAAAGTGTTCGAAGAGGAATCCGATCGCTTGATGAAGACCCTGCAGATTTCCGACTTGGATGCCAGTTGCCTTGGCAATCCGATCTCTGGTTTGGGGCATCGCTAGATGGAATACCAAGTCATCGGTTCGGAGGCACGGGACGTAGCGATGGGTATCGAAATCATCCAGAGGGTCGTCAAAATCGTTGGTTAGAAAGATCCTCTGAACGTTGGTTTTGCTCAAGACCTGGTCTTCCCAATGAGCTTGCTGCATTTTCGTTAGAGCAAGATCGTAGAGGCTCTCCCAGTTGCTCTTATCGATCCGATCGCCATCGAAACCCAGCAGCTCCCGAGAGAGTTCAAGGAACCATGACCACTGCACCGAGTGGTCGATATGATGGAGGTATTCAAAGAGCCGAGCGACCTTTTCCCGGGGAGTGATTCCTGGTTGTTCGATCTGCTCGCGAGGCATGCCTGCGCTGTGGGCAAGCTCTGTGTAGTAGTGGTAGCCGAGCAGATCGGCGATTGTCTCCGAAGCCGGCGAGCGTGGGTTGATATGAGAATGCGGATCGATGAGGGGAACCGAGTCGAGTGCTTCGAAGAGGGTTTGAGTCAAAGTCATGGTATTGTATTGTCGTGCTTGCTCTTGGTTTTACTGCTAATGTTTAACGGTCGATGGTAACGTTGGCCTTTAGCCGCCGCTTACAGGAGGAATCAGGGCTAATTCGATCGAACTGTCGGCGATCAAGGGATCTTCATCCAACACAAACGCGTTGGAGACGGCCAAGCGACTGGTTCGGATCAAGTCGGCTGCAAGTGGATAGCTTTGAGCAAGCTTTTCTCTGCATTCGAGAGCCGTCATCCCGGGATAGATATCCAGGGAAACGTCCTGTGCACCGATAGTTTCGCGGATGCCGGCGAATAATTTGATCGAGCACTTCATAGCGAAAGTCCCAGACTTCGTGTTTTAGTTACAATCGATAAGCGGGGTGTAGATTTTACCAAACCGCAAGAACTTCAGGGGCACACAGCAGGGGGAATTTTCATGGGTAAGGTCTTTGTCACGAGGCGCATTCCGTCGGTGGGGCTCGAGCGTTTGGAATCGTTGCATGATGTTGAGGTTTGGGAAGGTCAGGATCCGCCACCGAGGGACTTGTTGCTAGAGAAAGTCCGTGGTTGCTCGGGAGTTTTGTCGATGCTCAGCGACAAGATCGACGCGCAGTTGATGGATTCGGCGGGGCCGAGTCTTCGAGGCATCGCGAACTTTGCGGTTGGTTACAACAATATCGACTTTCAGGCGGCCAAGGATCGGAGTGTTCAGGTTGGCAACACACCGGGTGTGCTTACCAACGCCACTGCCGATATAGCCGTCGGACTGATTCTTGCAGCGGGCCGATGCTTTGGGCCTGCGATCGGTAACGTGCAACGCTTCGAGTGGCGGAACTGGGAACCGATGATGTTTTTAGGTCAGGAGTTCGAGGGCAAGACGCTTGGGATTGTCGGAATGGGCAGGATCGGGCATGCGGTGGCAAAGCGAATGCATGGTGGATGGGGGATGCGAATCGTTTACACCGCAAGGGACCAAAAGCCCGAGGCTGAATCGAGTTTCCATGCGACGCGTTTAGGGCTTGATGATCTGCTGCGACAAAGCGATGTCGTAAGCTTGCATTGCCCGCTGACGGATCAGACTCGGAACCTCATCGGAGCCCGCGAGCTTGGGCTCATGAAATCCAATGCCGTTTTGGTCAACACGGCGCGTGGAGAGGTGATCGATCAAGCGGCCTTGGCCGATGCGTTGTCTCAGCGGCGAATTTTCGCAGCAGGCTTGGATGTGACGACACCGGAACCTATCGATCGAAGTGATCCGCTGCGATCCCAAGCCCAATGTCTGATACTGCCGCATATCGGATCGGCTACCCAGGAGGCACGCGATCAGATGGCGACGATGGCAGCGAATAATCTCATCGCAGCCATCGAAGGCCAGCCGATGCCCTTTGGAGTCACTCGGTAGGAGGGGCTACTTAGGGAGCAAGCCCAGAGCGGCTGTCGATGGGCGAGCGATGACGTGGCAAGCGATCAGTTTCCCGAGCCCTTCGACCTTTGGCTTTGCGGCTTCGACAGCAGCAGTGACTGCAGCGACGTCGCCGCGAATGACCACCGTGACGTAACCGCCACCGAGTTTTTCTTTACCGATCACGTCGACCGATGCAGCTTTGCATGCGGTGTCGATGGCTTCAAAAACGGCGGTGAAGCCTTGTGTTTCGATGAATCCTAGGGCTTGACCATTCGAGCTGGACATAATTTCTTGTTCCGAAAGTGGTGATTTGACGACGGCTTGCTCGATCAGAGCGTTGAATTCCGGGGGGCTGATGATCGCGCCTAAAGCGTCGCGATCGGGGCTATGGATAAAGTGGCTGGCGCGGTACTGCTGCATGTTTCGTGCTGCTTGGGTACCTGCTTGGATTGCCGATTGCACATCGCTTGGAGAACCGCTGATCTTGATGACCGCTCCGAGCATGTCGTTCCATTCGGCTTGGATCACCGAAACGTTGGCCGATTTGGCCATCGCATCGCAAGCGACCATGCCGGAGGTCCAGCCGTTGGTCTCTAGGATCCCGATGGAGGGGAATCCGTTTTGGTTCCCTGAGCCCCATTGGGAGCAGTCGGTCAGCGAGCTAGCCATCTGGAAAGATCTTCGAATAAGGGGTTTTTCGAGCAATACGCCAACCCCTTGAAAGGGGTCATGTGCAAGGCTAGTTCAAGAACTGATCAAGTCAAAGCAGCTAGCGATTTTTTTATTTCATCGAGCCACCGAGGAATCGCTTCGAGGGGTGCTTCGGCGGCCTCATACTCCAGTGCTACCCAGCCACTATAATGGGAATCTTTGAGGATTTTCAGGATGCGTCCTAGGTCGGCCATCTCTTTTTTGCCACCGGGGAACATTTCGACTTTGATTTGGGCATTGATTGCATAGGGGGCGATGCTGGCGAGTTCGCCGTAGGGGTCTTCGGTTGAGCGAAAATTCCCGGAATCGAAATTCACTCCGAAGCTTGGAGCATTGACGGCTCGGACGATTTCTAAGAGTCCGTCGGCTTTGGCCGTCACTCCGCCATGGTTTTCGAGGGCCAAATAGATCCCTTTGGAGTGGGCGTATTGGCAAGCTTGTTCAATGGCTCCGATGCATCGATCTTTGGTTGCTGGCCATGAATCGTCTTTGGGTTGGGTTCCAGCAAAGATGCGTATTGCACCTGCGCCCAGCAGAGCATAGCGGTCGATCCAAAGCTTGGTATGCTCGATATCTCGTTTACGTTTATCGTCATCTTTTTGGCAAAAATCGTTTGCGATGGCACCGCCCGAGACGCTCACTCCGCGTCGTCGGCAGTGTTCTTTCAATTCGACGATGTAGGCATCGTTGACATCAGCAGGGAAGTAATAGCTGGTCAGCTCGGCACCTGAGAGTCCATGCTCGTGGCAATAATCGACGAACTTAAAAAGGTCCCACCCATCCTTTTTCCCTTTGAGCAAATCTCGCAAGGAGTAGGCCGCAAGGCTCAATTGCATCCGCCCGGGAGCGATTCGTGAGATCGGTTCGATGGCTTGGCAGAAAGGTGTAAAACGTTGAAAGTTACCAAAGGCGCCCAGTGCGGATAAAGTGCACGCAGATTTTAAGAATGAGCGTCGAAACGTTGGTGTGGACATCTGGAATTTCCTTGGATGTATCGAGGGTAGGATTAAGTGGCTAGTTACTTGACTTCCTCGGCAGTCATTTTGTAGATCGCGTAGTGTCCGCCGTCAGGATAGCGGAACGACTCGGAGTCGATTTCGAGTTTGCCTTTAACGGTAACGACACGGGTTGAGAAGGTTGCTGTTTTACCGGCATCCATTTCAATGATGACACAGTCATAGAGTGCAGCCCCGGGTCCAAAGCAGCATTCTTGGTTATCGCGAACCAGAACGAACTGTTTGATACCGGATTGTTGGAAGACCGAAGTCGGGAGGATGAAGCCTCGGAGCTTGACAGTTTTTTTATTGAGTTCCTCGATTTCCTTGGTGATCATTTCCTTTTTGAATTGGCCATCTTTTTCGATATCGAATTTGAGGTCATCGAAGGTGATTTCGCCACGTTTGCGGGCCGCATCGCGCGCCTTGCGTTCCTCGGCGAGTTGTTTCTCAGACTTGGGTGGATCGGTTTTCGAAGGAGGTAGTCTGCGATCTCGGTTTGTTGGTTGTGGAGGGCTTGTGGGGTCTTGGGCCTGGGCCGACGGATGAAAATCGGGCCATGTCAAACCGAGCAGCAGCGCCAGCAAAACGGGCGCGAAAATCCCTTCGGCTAAGGGAGATTTAGGTTGAAATCTGAAGCGATTTTGCATCGTTCTGGGTTCCTTTGCCTGGGAATATGTCCGCTCGGAGGTAGCTAAGCCAGCCAGAATGAGGACCGGCGGGAGGCTCGTGGAATAGCCTCGAGGATTAGTATAGTGCAACGGGTCTTGTTGAGATGGGTTCCTAGTGGCTTAACGACGCCTAGTTCCGTGGAAATTGGCAACCAATAGACAGCGTATCGCATACGTGGATCCTCGAAAAAGCTTATGCAAAGCTTTGAATACCCGCACGAAGAGTTTTACGATCGGGTCGGCTAATAGTTTTATCATTAAGGGGGGCCTTGTCTAATCCTTGGCATTTCGGCAGGCGGAGAATTGTCTTTTTTGGGTGGTGGGAGTTAGCACCAAGGCACATGCAAAGCGAGCATTCGGTTTGGGGTTTAGTTATGTAAAGTTTCGTAGCTAGAAAACATTGTGTTTGGAGAATGAGGATTGGATAAATACCTAGCCCGGGACTTGAACCCTTTAGGTAAGTTTAACCAACGGAAACGTTGAGAGTTCGGGTTGTGAGGATTTGACGGCTAGTGCGACTTTAGCGAATCCGAAAAGTTTGCGGATTTTTGGCGAGATTGCTTCCAAGGAAAACTTTTCTAGCTAAACTCTGGGTGTGACAGTGGTCAATCGGCGGGTCTCTCCCAGGTGAGTCTTCACGGTAGGTATTTCCCCGTCGTCAGCCTTGTTTAGCATCGAGAGTTCAAAGGTCAGTACGCGTTGTACTGATGAACCGTATTAGTTGGCCGTGTGGCCTTAGATTCGTTTTCTTTGAGGAGACTACAATGAAGTTTCGCCGAGGTTTGTTCCTTGGATTGGCCGCAGCTCTTTCGGCCAGCGTAAGTTATGCAGGTGATTGCGGATGTGCAGGAGCATCGGCAGCACCAGCCCAACAAGTTGCTTCCGGTTGCGGAAGCTGCGGTGGTTCGGGCGCAGTTGGTGGTGGTGTTGTCAGTGGCGGAGTTATCAACGCTGACGGATCGGTTGCTGGCGGTGCAGGTTGCGGCGCTCAGATTAGCTATGTTGAGCGAACCGTTATGGTTCCGACCCAAGTTACTGAGAAGCGAACTGTTTCGAAGACCGTTTACAACACCGAAACTCGTGAGCGTCGGTACAATGTTACCAAGCGCGTTCCACGAACCGAGACCAAGACTGAAACCTACACGGTTCAAGTTCCAAAGACTGAAGTCAAGAAAGTTGACTACACCGTCCAAGTTCCAGTGACCAAGCAAGTTGAAGAGTCCTACACGGTACAAGTTCCACGAACTGTTACCGAGCAAGTTCCTTACACCGTCAAGAAGACCGTTTATGACGATGTAACGACCACCGTCAAGGTTCAAGTTCCTAAGACTGTAACCGAAGACGTTTCCTACACGGTTCAAGTTCCTAAGACCGTTACCGAAGAAGTTTCCTACACCGTTCAAGTTCCTAACACGGTTACCGAGCAAGTTGCTTACACCGTTCAAGTACCAAAGACGGTTACCGAAGAAGTTTCTTACACCGTTCAAGTTCCATCGACCGTTGACGAAGTTCAAACTTACACCGTCAAGGTTCCAGTGACGACCCAAGAACAAGTTCCTTACACGGTTCAAGTTCCGGTTTACACCGACGAACAAGTTCCTTACACGGTTCAAGTTCCAGTTTACAGCGACGAAGTTGTCAACTACACCGTCAAGGTTCCTTACACCGAGCAACGCACTGGCACTCGCAATGTATGCCGTCGCGTTCCTGTAACAACGACCCGCACGGTTTGCCGTGATATGGGTTCGTACCAAACCATTACGGAAGAAGTTCCTGTAAGCGGTGGTTGCGGATCGGCTGTTAGCTCCGGTTGCGGTGGCGCTGTTAGCAGCGGATCGGGCTGTGGCGGATGCGGTGGTTGCGGCGGTTGCGGCGGAAGTGCTGTTGCTGCTAGCAGCAATGGTTGCGGCGGATGTGGTGGCGAAGTTGCTGCTCCAGCGACCCGTACCGTTTGCCGTAAGGTTTGGGTTCCTAACGTTGTTACCGAAGAAGTTCCTGTAACGACCTACCAAAACCAAATGAGCACCGAAGAGTACACCTACAACGTGACTCTCTATCGCGACGAAGTTCAGTCCAAGACGGTAAAGAAGGTCAGCTACACGACCGAAACCCGTCACCGAACTGTCAAGAAGTGCTCGATGACCACCGAAACCCGTACTCGTACGGTCAACAAGGTTACCTATAACGACGAGCAACGTACTCGTACCGTTAAGAAGACCGTCATGAACACCGAGACCCGTACTCGTCCAGTTTCGAAGACCATCTACGAAACCGAAACCCGT
>JAJTFC010000022.1:37096-40290 GCA_021298315.1 Planctomycetaceae bacterium | reverse complement strand
GCAAATTAGTTTTCGATGTAGATTTTTACTGGTAGGCCTGCGTAGAGAACGTTGCCTTGATCATCACAGGCTACGGGTTGCAAACGGACAGGGCCGCGACCGAGTCGATCTGCCTCGATTTCAAACTCTCCTTGATCGTTTGGGGTCATATCGAGCAGATCCCAATGGAATCGAAGTTTCACTTGGGTGTCTTTGGGGATGTTTGCGACTTGAACCTTGAGACGCTGGTTTTGTTTCGCAGACCATCGCTCAGGGGCTTGGAGCTTTAGGTGGGTTTCCGGAGGCCCCGAGAGAACCCATAAGGATTTTTCCCAGCGGGTTTCGGTGGGTTTCGGACCTTTGGTCACAAATCGCCACTCGTAGGCGCCGCGATCTTGATCTGCGACTTGGATATTGAGATTCGTGATGAAGTTGGTTTGGGTTTGCGGTTTGCCGTCGATGAGCCAAGTCAACTGAATCGGATCGCTCGAGGCTTCTTCGTCGCTGGGTTGAAATTCGAGCGCGATTTTTCCTGATATGGTTTGCCGATCGGTGCAACCGGTGACTTTGAATCGAGGCGGTACTGCATAAGGTTGACACATTGGGTCGCCGAGAATCAGTAATTGATAGGGGCTTTGGACTGTAGCATAAAAGGCTTCGGCGGCCGTCAGCCCTTTAGCGTAGTATGCGTGCAAAGATGGCAAAGGGAACTTGAACTGAAGGGCGTAGGGTTCGGTAACGGTTCCCGAGGCGGCAGCCGCACCAAAGCGTAGCAGTTCTGTAGCTTTGGTTTGGCTACTGGGCGTCATTACTCCTCCAAGGCTAGTGAGATTATCGGCAAGGCTTCCAGGCAGGAGTTTTGCACCGGATCGATTCCAATCGAAATCCGAGACACCGAAGGTGATTCCCGCGACCTGGCTTGCTGTGGTAGGGAGTGCCGACTCGATGATTTGAGTTTCTTTTTTCAGTCTCTTTAGTTCGTCGATCGCTATGGCGAAATTCGGTTCACGCGTGGTGGTTCGCACATCGCTAGTTTTGGAGAAGAAGAACGTCCCTTTGGGGTTAGTGAAATCGGCAAGACTGCTTTTTTCTAGATGCGCGATCGCTTCTTCGATCGTCAAACGATTGTTTGCCGTATGGCTTAGAACCATCGAAAGCATGTAGGACACACCGTGTTTGGGGTTTGTCGAATCGGTGCAATTGGGGGCAAAGAAATTTCGTGCGTCGAAAGCTTTGGCGGGCAAGACTTTGAATTCATCATTTGGGCAACGCGAAACGAGCTTTTGAAACTCTTTGTCTTCTCTCAACTCGTCGAAGCTCGGGTCATTGAGGATCTCGCCTCGATATCTCCATCCTTTACGAACCGCATCGCCAAGTCTCACGAGAGCTTTTTTGTTGTCGCCCGCTAGGGCCCACCGCTGTGCGGCTAAAAAATCAAGCGGATAGCTATTGGCCGATTCTTTTCGAAGTTCGTCGAGCCTTTCGGCGGCCAATTCATGCTGATCCTGCTCGATCCATTTGCGAAGTTCCTCGATCGATTCGGGGCTGCCTTGGTAGATCTTCAGAAGCACCGAAGCATCGTGTGAGGCGTACCAATTCGAATCCGGACCGATATAGGATGGATCTTTCTGCTGAACCCATCGAAACAAGTAAGTCATCCCGTTGAGCGAGCCTGTTGGAGTAAGGATCTTGGGAAGCTCCTTGACCGACTTTAAATCCTCTCGCAGATCGATTGCCGTTGGGATATCGCAGGAATACGCGACACCTTGAACGTGCGAGCTAAGTTGTCTGGACTCGATTTGCTCAAGCACCGGTCCGAGGATCGATTGACGGAATTCATCGATCGAGATGGTGTTCGAATCAGGCAGGTCTTTGAGAACGATTACATTTCGGGCGGGGATATCGCGTAGCTGGCAATAGTGGTTGGCCAGAGTCAAAGAGTTCTTCGATTTGCCATTAACCACGACGACCCACTGGCTAGCCGATGTTCCAGCAAAAACAAATCCCACAGTGAGCTGTGTGGAAAACAGAATCAGGCAAAGCAGATAGTATGCGAGCGATCTTGTTGACATGCTATTGGACGATCAGTTCGATCGGAAGTGAGGTTGGGTTGCCATCGACATTCCCACGCAGGTGGAATACTCGACGCTGGGGTTGAACGATTGGAGCGGCGGTGATGAAAACTTCTCGGGTCGATTGTCCCGCAGGAATGAGCAATCCATTGAGCCCGATGTTATCGACAAAGCAACCATGAGGTAAGTTTCGACCGCTATCATCTCCACCAAAGGCGATATCGCCGGTGAGTTGTCCTCGCTGGATGACAAGTTTTGCGGAGATGGTTTGCCCTGGGCGAATATTCAGGCTCGATATTGCCGGCGCATCATCGGGATCGTCTTTGCCGACGATCTTGAGTTTCATTGTTGGAGTCTCGTTGACTTTGACTTTGATCTTGGGCTTCTCCGCAGCGAAGACTTCATGGCCTGCCATTTGGCACTTAGCAACCAAAGTGATTTCGAATTCTTTTGGGATCTGGGATAAGTCGTTTCCTATGGGGCGAATTTGGCCGATGGCCTTGAGCTGTCCTGGTTCGATCGTTAGAGGTTCGACGAGTTGGACACCCTGTGGGACGTTCTCGAATCCGATTTGAATATCACCTTCGAGTCCATCGAATCTTTCGGCTGAAACAACAAACTCGGTACCGACTTCGGGACGCAGGGTCAGTTCGTTTGTTTCTAGGCGGAAAAGGAATCGGGGATTGGGTTGGGTAATGGACAAGGTGTATTTAAAATCATCGCCTGAGAGTCCGCGAGTATCGCGCAGTCGGATGTAATAGCGGCCATCTTCAGGGGCGAGAAATTCGATCAGCGAATCTTTACCGCCTCGACGCTTCGGGTCATCGTCGTTGCTGTAGAAGACAGGGAAAATGGGCAAGCCGTTTGAGATCGGTTCCTGGCCTGGAGCCAATTGCCTGACGATCCAGGCTGGTTCGTTCAGCGCGTGAGCGATTGGAGAGGTTCCAAAATAGGTATGGCGGTTTCCCGATCCAGGATAGACTTTGAACCCCGAATCGGGGCCCCTTGGATAGAGCCACAATCGGACGACTTCGCCACCGGCATAGAGCCATTCATTGAGTTGCATGTCCTCCCATCGATGGAGTCGAAAATCATCGATGGTCGTGGAGTCTTTGCCTCGGAAGGTGAAGTACGATTCACGGA
>JAJTFC010000022.1:0-37056 GCA_021298315.1 Planctomycetaceae bacterium | reverse complement strand
GCATCGAAGGCATACCAGTCTCCACCTTGGGCTGCATCTACGGTCTTGAGAGTACCATGGAGCTTGATTGGGGGAGTTAGGATCTGTGGATTTGTGACAGACCGTGGGCCTTGGTCAGACTCTGCGAGGGTGGCGATTTGGGATTCGGTCGTGTTGGTTAAGGGGATAGAAGTCGCGTTGGGTTGATCCGAAACGACCATCGGCGGTTGTTTCTTATTCGTGAATGTCTCGGGTAGTCGATGTGTTTGGAGTTCACCTACAAGGGTCGTCCAGTAGATGGCAGTGCTGTCGGCGTTCCATCCGATAGAGGTTACAAGATTCCTCGAGGGGGGCAGGTCTTGGATCAGTTCCCATGTTTGAGTATCCCAGATTTTGATGGTGCCGTCATGGGCAGCCGTGCAAGCTTGATGCTGTTGGTCGTTGAGGGCTAGTTGGTGGATGGTCGATTCGTGGGCGAAGATCGATTGGAGCATAGGGCTGACCGAGGGTTGATCTAGCGAAGGGAGTCTCCATTGACGGATACGTCGATCGGCTCCGGTTGCGATGATATCGACGCTCTTGGTGGATTGGTTTGGAAGAAATCGGACGCGAAGTTGCTCGGCTTCACCTTGGCCTAAGGTATCTAGACGTTGTCCCGAGTCGACTCGCCAAACTTTGATCGTTTCGTCGGCACTTGCACTTGCCAAGACACTTCCGCTGGGGTCAAAGTCTAGGTCGTATACCGCACCGTTGTGGCCATCGAAGCTTCGAAGAAGTGTTCCGGTTTGATAATTCCAAAGGCGGATGGTACGGTCGTAGCCAGCCGTTGCAACCCAGGGTTGGTTTGGATGAACCGCTGCGCAGTAAAGGATATCTTTGTGAGATTCGATGGCTTTGAGATAGTCGGATTGCTCGGCTCCTTTTTGCATGGCTTCTAAGTCGATCACGTGGACCAAGCCACCTAGGCCGGGGAGACCGCCACAGATTGCGGCTCGCGTTGCATCGCGACTGAGCCGGATTTGGGAGATCTTGCCGATAAATGGCATCGATTGACTTGGAGTTAGGCTTTCGTCGTCTTGAGTCCATTGGTAGCGAGCGAATCGACCAAGGAGGATTTGTTTTGGAGACAGCCATGCGGAGGCCGTGATCGGTTTGGTGTTCTCGAATTCCTTTTCATTGATCGCATTGATTTTGGAATTCGCGGTGACTTGTTTCCATTTATCCTGCAGGCTAGGTTCGATGTCCGAGCCAAGGGCACCTTGCTGGATCCAGGCTCTGAGTTTGGCGATGTCTTGGGGAGTCGGTTGGGGTGCATCCTCTGGGGGCATCTTGGGTTGATCGAGTCCTTCGAGTCGCCGAAGGATCAGGGAGCTTTCAGGTTTTCCTGGAACCAGAGCCGGCCCGGAGTCACCCCCTGAGAGCATTTTACCTAGGGTGTGAAGCATCAGATCTGACTCGTGTTCGGATGGGTTATGGCAAGCGACGCAGTATTTCGTAAAGAACGGCTGGATTTCCGTTGCGTAAGGATTTTCGGTGCGAGTTTCGTTCGACTGTGCTTGAGATACGCTCAGATGAGCCAGTGAGGCGAGGTGCAAAGCAAACGCGAGTGCAAGTTGGAGATTGGACGCAAAGCGGTAGGTTTTCAGGGGAGTGGGTATCATCGCTGGTAGGGTTGGTTGCTTGGGAAATGGCCCTTGGGGATCGATACCAATTCTAGCTAGAAAACTCTGTTGCTCGAATCGAGTGCATGGTATTCTATCGGGTTTGATTCCTGATTTTTGGCTCATGAACCCTTAAGAATTTTGGAGAACTTGCAAGATGACTCGTCCCGTGACTTTGTTTACTGGCCAGTGGGCTGATTTACCTTTGACCAAGATGGCACAGTTTACCAAGGATGCGGGTTACGATGGGATCGAGCTTGCCTGTTGGGGGGATCATTTCGAGGTTGATAAGGCTCACTCGGATGCGGGTTATTGCAAAGCCAAGCGAGATCTGCTCGACAAAATCGGATTGCAATGTCATGCGATCAGTGCGCATTTGGTTGGCCAAGCCGTATGCGATCCGATCGATGGTCGACATAAGGCGATTTTGCCTCCTTATGTTTGGGGAGATGGAAGTCCATCGGGGGTCAATCAGCGCGCTTCCGATGAGCTCAAGAAGACAGCGCATGCTGCGAAGAAATTCGGCGTCAAGGTGGTCAATGGCTTTACCGGTTCGAGCATTTGGCACTTGAACTATTCGTTTCCACCGGTTCCCCAATCGATGATCGACGATGGATTCAAGCTTTTTGCGGATCGGTTCAATCCGATTCTCGATGAGTTCAAGGCTTGCGGTGTTCGTTTTGCGCTCGAGGTGCATCCGACCGAGATTGCATTCGACATTTATTCGGCCAAATTGGCTTTGGAGGCCATTAAGCATCGGCCTGAGTTTGGTTTCAATTTCGATCCGAGCCATTTGATATGGCAAGGTGTAGATCCGGTGGAGTTCATCAGGGAGTTTCCCGATCGCATTTATCACGTGCATATTAAGGATGCGAAGGTGACGCTCAATGGCAAGTCGGGGATCTTGTGCAGCCACATCAATTTTGGCGATGCTCGGCGTGGTTGGGATTTCCGGAGCCCTGGTCGAGGTGGCGTGAATTTTGAGGAGATCATTCGGGAGCTCAATCGAGTTGGGTATAACGGCCCGCTGAGTGTCGAGTGGGAAGATAGCGGCATGGATCGAGAGTTTGGGGCTCGCGAGGCAGCAGCGTTTGTCAAAAAGATGGATTTTTCGCCTAGCAATCGCGCGTTTGACTCTGCGTTTGACAAGGAGCAAGCGTGAGCGTTCATCAAGCGAGTTTGCTGTTGGATCCTGGTAGCGAGGCGCTTCGGTTTCTTCCTGAAGGGCCTTATCCGATCGATGCCGATAGGTTTTCGTGGGTGGCCATCCAGCATGGACCTAGTGCAGCAACTGGTTCGCTCAATATCTACGACTTTAGGACATCGAGCAATCAGTCCTTTGATTTGCCGGGCCGACCTGGGTTTGCATTTCCCACCGATAGAGGGAATTTCGTCGTAGGTTGCGAGCGAAGTGTCGGGATCTTTAGCCCATCGAGAGGGACTTGGGAGCCATTTATCGAAGGAGTCGATTCGAACGTCACCGGGACGATTATCAACGATGGGTTGGTCTGGGACGGGAATTTGATTTTTGGCACCAAGGACTTGGAGTTCAAGACCAAGAAGGCTGGATTGTATTTGTGGCGACGGAGTGACAAGCAGTTGATTTCATTGCGGTCAGATCAGATCTGCAGCAATGGAAAAGTTGTCATCCCGCGAAGCGATGGTGCCCTGGACCTATTGGATATCGACTCGCCAACCCGAAAGGTTATGGCTTATCGGTTGGATATTCAAGGTGGACAAATAGATTCGGGAACAGTCGCCTTGGATTTGTCGCAGCAGGTCGGGGTACCCGACGGAATGACGATGACTCCCGACGGCAGAAGTTTGATCATATCGCTTTACAATCCTGAAGCTGCAGGTTTTGGTAGGACGATTCAAGTTGGATTGAAGGACGGCAAGGTCGAGCAAGAGTGGCAAACCCCCCAAAGTCCGCAGGCAACATGTCCTCAATGGATTCTTCGCGATGGTGCTTTAGCATTGGTTATTACTACCGCTGTAGAAAACATGCCGGCCGATCGCCGTAGGGCTTCATCGAATGCGGGTTGTTTGTTTGAGGCTTTAACAACGCAGTTAACCGATTTTTCGATATTGCGTAGATTTCTTCCAGTGTTTAGTGAGCTTTCATGAATTGACCGTAAGGGTATCCAGTATGTGATTTTCTTGATGCTTGTATTGGATATCAAATGGGTAATGGAGCGATGTTTGCCTTTCGCTTCGAGGTTGTCCGTAGTTAAGCTAGGAGGGATCTTGATTCTGTTTCGACGTTCACCCACGGTTTTAGCGGGGGGTGATATGATGAAGTGGTTGAAGGATTAATCGAGCCCGAAACTTAATGCATCGAGCAGGGTTCAAAGTTTCCAAGTATCAGTAAGGCAACGGTACGAGCGTGTCAAATTCCAATCCATCAGAATCAAGCGGACACAAGAGCGCATCGTCGAGTGATCCGGTCTCGGATCCGGATGTTGCCTTGATGTTGCGAGTCAAAGAGGACGATGCTGTGGCGTTTGAATTTTTGGTAGATCGATTTCAACGCAAGATTATTAGGTTCATGAGTGGCTGGACAAGGAGTGCGGACTTGGCTGAGGATTTGGCCCAGGAGGTTTTCTTGCGGATTTACAAATCCCGTAAAACTTACGTCCCGACGGCAAAATTCTCGACATGGCTCTATCGAATCGCTCACAATGTGGCCTCGAATCATGTTCGGGACGTATCGGTTCGCCGCGAGTACCAGTTGTCCAAGGCCGAAAATGGTTCGACTTCGGGTTTATTGCTTGAGAATATCGCCGTTTCGCCAAGTGGATATCAGCCGACGAGAAATATGGATCATCAGGAGCGATCTCGCGTTATAATGGTCGCCTTGGAGGCTTTGGGAGAACGCCAGCGGACGGCGATCTTGCTCAGCAAGTTCGAGGGGATGAGTTACCAGGAGATAGGAGAGACGATGGGTTTGACGGTGCAAGCAGTCAAGTCGTTGTTGATGCGTGCTCGTGTGAACCTGAAGAATCTCCTAGAGCCCTATTTGCATGAGGGGCTTGTTCCGGGAAGCGAATCCTCGGACGAAGATGATTCCCAGGGCGACAACGATCCATTCGATAAAGAAGGTTTTGGCAAAAGAGTATGAGCGACCGCGATAGCGACGCGATCGATGAAGAGTTGACGGCTTATCTGGACGGGGAGTTGCCAGTGCAGGATTCTGCCTCGCTTGAGCAACGTCTGGTAGGTGACGAGTCTTTGCGCACACGATTGGCGGAATTGCGCAAAGCATATGACTTGCTAGACGAACTACCCGAGACACCTCATAGCAAGAGTTTTACGCAGACGACCATCGAGATGGTTATCGCCGATCTGAAGCGTTCGGGGCCAAGGGTCGCGGTAGATCCTCAGGATTCGGTGCACGCTAGGTCGTCGGTAGGTTGGAGGCAACGTTGGTTTACGTTCCCCAATGCACTTGTTCCACTGGCGATGTCGTTGGTCGTTGGCTCATTGATTGGACTTGCAGCATCGGCCTATCGCACTCAGCGAGAGCTTGGGGTTCTGGATTTGGCATCGAACTTGCCGGGGTTGCATGATGTCGGTGATTTGCCGATCCTACAGGAGTTAGCCAAGGATCAAAAGCTTGTGGGATACCTTCAAGAGCACTATCGCGATGCGCTTGTTCCGCCGGTACCAAAGTCGTATTCACAAAGGCCGACTTGGGTTCGGGGGCTCAATGCCGTTCAGATAGCCAAGCTTGACAGTGCCCGGGAGTTGTTGGGCAAATATCCACCGGACGTTCGTCAGCGCATGGAGGCAATTCAAACCCAAATCGACATGCAACCCAACGCTCAGGAGCTTAGTCACACTGCAAGGATGGTCGGAATCGTTTTCGATTCTTTGCCTACAAGCAAGCGGCAGATGTTGCCTGAATTGAGTACCACGGCCAAGATTGCCATGATGCAACAGCAGTTGGCATTCCGAGCAGCGATCTTTTATTCGGCGGATTTGCAGGGCGCTGATTCAGAGGCATTGGAAGATTGGAGCAACACCATGCTCTTGCCATCGATCGTAACGAACATGCCGTTCTTACGCCGTGAGACAGATGCAAAATCAGCGATGATGGCTTTGTATTCGATACGGCCTATCGAGGAGGGATTTCGGTTGGACAATCAAGATGCTTTGATCGCGGATCTAGCAAGTCGGTTGTCCGAATTTCCGAAGCGACTTTTAGAGTCGATTGATCTGACGGATCAATTGATCGTCATTTCCAGTTGGATGATTCCCGAGGGGGTTAACAGCAACACTCGGATGCTCGATGCTTACGAGCGACTTAGACGTGAAGTGCGAGATGAGATCGACATGGCCGATCCGAAGGACTTTCGTAGGCTTTTGCGAGATCGCAGTCGACGAAACGGAAACCCAAACCCAAACCGCCCCGTTCGATAAAGGGGGGCAAGGCCATGCAACGAGTCGATCCGATTTGGTTGGAGTTTTCCCGTCGCGCAATGGCTTGCCAATTCGATGTCTTGCTACATCCTGGGCGGCCCGAACAAGGACCGCAGGCAGCGGTCGAAGCTCTGGAGTTGGTCGAGTGGCTCGAACAATTGCTGAGCGTCTACATCCCGACGAGCGATTTGAGTCGGTTGAATGCAAGAGGGCAAGAAACCTGGGTGGATGTCTCGTTGCCCACTTTGGATATGCTTAAGTTAGGTTATGCGATTTACGAGCAGACCCAAGGTTGTTTTGACATGACGGCCGCAAGGCTTTCGGAGGTATGGGGGTTTTCCAGTCGTCAAGGGCGGATGCCAACCGCAGAGCAAATTGCCGAGTCGCTCGCTCAGGTCGGCTCAAGGTACCTTGAATTCGACGATTCAGCCCGAAGGGTTCGTTTCAAAGGGTCGGTGGCAGTCAATCCGGGGGGGATTGGAAAGGGGTATGCGATCGACCAGGCGGTTGGAATTTTGCAAGATCGAGGGGTGGAGGATTTTGCGATCCATGGTGGTAAGAGTAGCGTTAGCGCTTTTGGCAGGCAGTTGCTGGCTCAGCGCGAGCCTGGGTGGAAGATTGCAGTGCGTCATCCAGAGCAGTCGGAGCGAATTCTTGGTACGTTGGTATTGAAGAATCGATCACTGGGGACAAGCGGACCTGCGAATCAATTCTTTTATTTCAAGGGTGAGCGTTATGGTCACATCATCGATCCTAGGACAGGATGGCCAGCCCGTGGCGCATTGAGCGTTTCGATCATTCATCCTTCGGCAGCTTGGGCAGATGCTTTGGCAACTGGCTTGTATGTGATGGGTATCGAACAAGCGTTGGAGTTTTGTACGAGCAGGCCTGAGGTTGGGTACTTAGCGGTCGCACCTGGTCGTCGAATAGGAGAGGCCGAGATCATCACCTGCAATCTCGATGAGCAGACTTGGATTGCCGCAGACACTGGATCTTAGTCACGCCAGGGCGGCTTATGCAGTTGCTCGTAGTGGGGCTAGAGCGGGAGTCGGCCGCTTTCAAGCGACTTGGGGTTCAGTGCTTTTTCTTGAAGATAGATCCGTTTGAGTTGGTCGGCGGAGATATTCAATTCCTTTCGGGCTTGTCCGACGCTGTAGGATCGGAGTTCTTCGATGGGAACTTGGGCGATGTCTGGGATTCCCATGGAGCGTCCGGTTTGAACTCCTAGGTCGTAGATATGGAGTTTATTTCCGAGGATTCGGAACGGTTCGGGGTACCAATTTTCGAGAGCTTCTCGCATCAGGGATCCATCGGCGTCGCGGTATTTCGTAGCATTCGCCATGGTAAAGCCAAGGACGAATGCTTCGTCTTGATCGAGCAGACCGCGTCCGAGCAAGATATGGATCACGTCGTGTCGGCGAAGAGTCACTGCGCCTGGGAGTGCAACTGGACTGCTGGGGTTTTCAAGTCGTCGCACGATTTCCGGGATCTCAACGTCGCTTGCCCCGGGCAACGAAGCGATCAGATCGTCGAGTGGAATTTGGTCGTTGTCCAAGCCGGGGTACCAGTGGCCCCAGTATTTCGTAGTCGTATCTGAGTCGATGCGAAGGCCGTGGGGATCGACGAAAAGGGACTCTGGGCGGGCGCTTTGGGATGTTCTAGAGAGGAATTCGGATCGGCCAAGTTGGCTCAGGTCATGGATGCATGCATCGGTTTCGGCTTGAAGGATCTGCAAGATGCAATTGGATAAAGGCTCAAGGGCTTGGGGGGGCTCGGGCGGTGAAATTGCGGTGAATCGATCAAGAGCAAGTTCGACGAGTTTGCGGTGCTCCCAGAAAGGCGTATTGCCGAGCTCTTGGGTTCCAAGACGGCGGGTTTGCAAGACAGGCAAGTGACACTCGGGCTGAGCATCGCCGACAAGTTCCATGCAGATCTGTCGATCCCAAAGCAGAGCCCATTGTGCGACATTGAGCAACGAGTCGCTGTGGATATTCGATTGTCCAGAGAGTGCTTTAAAGCGATGTGTCCAGTGAATCGCGTCGGACTCGCAGCGCCAGGGCGAGTGGTTTTGCATGTTGGAATCCCCCTGGCTTGATTGTATCGCAGCCAAGGGTGTGAGCCAAGTTAGGGGGAATTCTATCGAATCATGAACATCGATTCGATAGATTGGGCAAAGGAGACTTTGGGTTCTGGGACGTTCTCACCTGCGACATACTTTCTCCAAGCATCGATATCCCCGCCGTAACGTTTCCCAGTGAGTTCGCCGAGAGCTTGGGACGCTTGGAAACGCATGGCGATGTTTCGGTCATCGAGTTTACTGCCTAGAAACTGCTTGACCTCTTCGGACGGGTGGCTGCCCAGAGCCCGCGTTGCACTGAGTTTGACGTTACTGCTTGGATCGGAGCTTGACATCGCGATGAGTGTGTTGGTCGCGAGTTCGTCTTGGCTGCGGCGCAGTGCTGCCACAAGGGCCATGCGTACCTTTTCGTTTTTGTCTTTTGAAAGTGAGGTCAGGGCCGTAAGGGCTTCAGGCCTATGATGGACTTTTTCGAGGGTTAAGACCGTTTCGCGACGGATCTCAGGGCTGGTTTCGGATTTGAGGATTTGCTCGAGCTTGGTGATCCAATCGGCTTGTTCCTGGTCGCTCATCGAAGTGATTTGGGTACGCAGCAAGCGAAGTTCGTCGATTCGTTCGGAGAAGACGACGACTTTTTCACGATCGGCTTGCCACTGTTTTTGGATGTATGGATTTAGTTTTTTCAGATGGAAGAAAGGTCCATCGATGCATCCAGAAAGGAGGCAAGATAGCAGTAAAAGCCCTGATGGGGCGAACCGATGCTTGCGATGGGACATACGATGGTGGGAGTAAAAGACGATGGGAGACTCGACCGATGGGAAGTTCTTAGCAAAAAAGGGTGGGCCGGCTCCAGTGCAGATGTTTTTGTTTACGGGAGATAAAAAAAACTAATTAAAATTTTAGTGTCGAAAAAGGGTCGAGTTCCAGGTTCGGAGTGAAGATTTACCGGTTATGCATCCGAAACCACCCATAGCGATCATCTGGATTGTCCTGTCGGCAAGGATCTTCCCGGCTGGGAATACCTTGACGGCCAAGCAGGAGCGACCTAGACTTTTCGGCATTAAAGTCTAACTAGTAAAAGACTTAGGATGCCTTGAAGCGCGGGGATTTCTGTCGTGACAAAGAAAGAGATCGTGAAAACGATTTCCGATGAGACGGGACTCAACCAGCAGCAGATCAAGCAAGTCGTTCAGAAGACGTTCGACTCGATTGTTCAGACGCTGGTGGAAGAGGGCCGGATCGAGTTGCGGAATTTTGGAGTGTTCCAGGTTCGCCCGAGGGCGGCACGGAAGGCTCGAAACCCGCGGACTGGGAGACAGGTAGAAGTACCCGAAAAGTTCGTGGTCAGCTTCAAACCTGGAAAGATTATGGAAGAGCGGGTCAATGCGATCAGCGACACACCGCTTGCCCAAGCCATCCGAGATGCGGTTGCTTCTGGTCAACTGGAAACAGCTTCGGAGGATGACGAGGAATCCCAGGACGATCCAACAACGTCGAGTTCGGGGGGCAAAACCCAAGGATAAATTGTTCACGGAGTAGAACCGATGCGACGTCGAATGTTGTTGTGTTTGCTGTTGATGATGGCCACTGTGCCGATGGTTGGTTGTGCCATTCCGATCTATTCGGCATTGCCCGGACGACGCGCTGAGCAGTTGATTTTCACCTCGGAGAACCTCCGAGCGATGATCCAAGAGTGGGAGCGTTTTTGGTTCATGGATCAACCCGATCACATGAGTCCGTACCGAACTCACGGCGGCGTGATCTAGCATCCACTTTTGACAAATAAGCGGATTGCGATACCCTAACGGGGCATGAACTGGCTTGGCCGGGGGATGTCTCCGGGAGAATCGTAGGTTCGTTTAGTCACTAGGTGTTGCGATCAAGAATAACCTTCGAACCCCGAGTCTTATGCGGCTTGGGGTTACTGTCGTTGAACTGTTGGTCGTCATATCGATCATCGGGATTTTGGCAGCTTTGTTGCTACCGGCGGTACAAGCTGCGCGAGAGATGGCACGGCAAGCCCAGTGTCAGAACAATCTCCGGCAGGTAGGATTGGCACTGCACAACTATCACTCGGTTCTAAACACACTTCCACCGGGTTGCATGCAGTGGCGGCCCTACAACGGACCGAGGTTTCTAAAGAACTTTGCTTGGTCGGCCCTGATTCTTCCTTACATGGAAGAAAAAAACGTCCATGGTTTAGTCAATTTTGATCAGCCGTTTGATCACCCGATCAATACCTTGGCTCGCAAGACCAACGTTGCGACCTATATCTGTCCAACGGTTCCGATGGTGGAAGGAAAATCGGGCAAGACCGATTACGGTGGGCTTTACGGTCAGCGGATCACCACTCGCATCAACACCGACAATGGGGTGTTTGTCTACAATCAGCCTTTCAAATTCCGTGACATCCGCGATGGTCTGACTTACACTGCAGCGGTCGCAGAGGACACCGGCGGACCTGATGGAGAGTGGATCAACGGGAGCAACATCTTTGAGCAGTCGGGGGGGATTAATGACCCCAGGGCTTGGGTGATGGATAATGAGATTCGCTCCCACCATCGCAACGGTGCGATGATCCTGTTTTCCTGCGGTCGAACTTGGTTCGTATCAAACAGTTGCAAGCTCGATACTCTCGCGGCGATGATCACACGAAATGGTCAAGAAGACTGGACGATTGATCCTTGATCGGAGGAGGCTAGCTTTCGTCGATTGCCGGGTCGGTCGATGAGTCTGTTGGGTTTTGGCTACTGCCGAGCCAATTAGCACCAGCAAGCTTGATCGTTTCGCATCTTCCGGATGCATGGCTCAAGCAGTCACCTAGGACGCGACAGATCCATTCGTTAGCAATCTGTCGGTCGGAGCGTCCATCGTTTAGATCGAGTTGCTCGATTCCCCAGTAGTCGGCACTGCCTAAAAATACGCGGACTTTGGCAGGCATAAGCAATGGGCTGATGACAGAGGTGCCCATCCGAGCTCCTTCGATCCACATCGGAACCAGTGGCACGCGCGCTCGTAGTGCCACCAATGCGGCCCCCGGTCGTACGGGGATCCAAGCTTGATCCGTGCGATTGATGCGTCCCTCGGGAAACATGCCGACGAACCTCCCTTTCTTGGCCAACTCGATGGCTTGTTTGGTCGACGCTGTGTCGATGCCACCGCGATTCGTTGGGATGCACTGAAAGCTCCTGAGTAAAGCTCCAACGATGGGAACTTTGAAGTACTCCCCGGCGACCATCCAATGCACACGATCTCCGGCGGCCAGCTGAATAAAGCATGGATCGACCGAAGCGCGATGGTTGGCAACCAGCACAGCCCCTTGATGGCCAGCAGTGCCACGCTTGGGAGTTTCGGGTTTGGATTCCGCTCGATTTGGGTTTTGGAGAAGTTCAGGGATATCCGCAATGAGCCGCGAAGCGGTCGACCACTGATGGGTTTGTTCGTTTTGTTGCAGGATTTCGACTCGCCATAGGTAGCGTGCCATCAGGTAGACCGGTCCGTATTGAAGCCGTTCCCAGGGGGTGTACTTTCCTGGTCGCAGCAAGAGCCAAGTGGCGAGAGCCCCGGCGGCGGCGATCATTAGCAATAGAAAAGTTAATGCTGCTTGTGCCATGATCGAATTTTCCAAGCCAGGAGGCTTAAGTCCATGGCCAATAGATGGTTAGGGAGACATGCTGGCTAGTAAGGCATAGCCCTGTGTCGGTCTATAATTAAAAATGCTAGCAAATCGTTGTGTTTTTTGGGTGGGCGACTCCGTGAATTCGCCGAAAATAGGTATTCAATCTACTTCGGTTTCGGTTATTGTAGAGGGACGAATCCCAAGCTCGATCCATAGCCGGTCGGGAGGTGGGACGCCAGGATCATCGGAGCGATGTGAGAGGCCTCCTTGGGTAGCATCTGAGTCTCGCGGCCACGGGCTCAGGGCGTCAACTTTCTAAGCAGAGGAGGTTGCCCAGGTGATGGATCTCACGCAATGCGGCGCGTTGAATGGAAACTCAGAGTGCATGCTTCGATGGTAGTTTGGTGTCTTCCCCGACCGGCCTTTTCTTTTTAAATGCCTTCGATCCACATCCCAGTCCTCCTTGAGCCGATCCTAACTTATTGGCTTGAGGATTTGAATCCTCAGTCACCGTCCCGAAATTCCTTGGTGATTGTCGATGGAACGTTTGGCGGCGGGGGACATAGTCTTGAGATCGCCAAGCGATTGCGGTCGGGCGATTGGATCATTGGCATTGACCGTGACCCGCGAGCGATCGAACGATTCATTGCCGAGCATCCTGAGTTTCATGCTGGGAGCAACCCAGGCGATCATCGGGAGCCAAGTGGTTGGTCGAGCCGATGTCTAGTTCTGCCTACGGGCTGTCATCTTTTGTTGGCTTGTGGTTCCTATTGCAATCTTCCAGGGTTGCTCGAAGGACTTGCGATCCCAAGTGCCGACGGGATCTTGCTCGATCTGGGGCTTTCGAGCGATCAGCTTTCTGACGAGCACCGGGGCTTTTCCTTTCGTGTGGATGCACCGTTGGATTTGCGATTTGACACAACTGTCGGAATGAGTGCATCGATGTGGTTACAGCGGCACAGTGAGGTTCAGATTGCTGATGCGATTTATCAGTTTGGAGAGGAGCGGTTTTCTCGGAGGATCGCAAGGGCGATCATCGAGCAGAACCGCATTGAGCCGATTGAGACATCCAAGCAGCTTGCGGATTTGATCCATCGGGTGGTACCTGGTCGGGTGCATGGTCGGGTCGACTCGGCCACTCGGACGTTTCAAGCCTTGAGGATCGTTGTCAATCGAGAGCTTGAGCATGTTCAAGCAGGATTGGAGCGATTGCCCGAAACTTTGTCGTTACCTCAGAATGCATCTGAGGGGCAGTTTGCCAGGCCGGCTGGTCGGTTGGCTGTCATTTCTTTTCACTCGCTTGAGGATCGACTTGTCAAGCATGCGATGCGTGAGGATCCTAGGCTGAAAAACTTAACAAAAAAACCTTTGGTTGCATCGGAGGCAGAGATAGCGGCGAATCCTCGCAGTCGATCTGCTAAATTGAGGATCGCCCAGCGACAAGCCTAGTCGTCGCATCCATCAAACGATGGATACATGATCCTTTTGAACCGTCTTTTTTGCTGGCTAGGATAGAAATTTGGAAACCAATTTGGAGAGCAATCCGAGACCATTTTTCAAGTTCGGATGGGGGCCGCTTTTTTGCGTGATGGCAGCGGTCTTGTGGAGTACGAGTGCATTTTTTGCAAGGGCACCGGAGTTCGATCGTTGGCCTATGGAGCATCGCGGCGCGGCGATCGCTTTTTGGCGGGCTGTTTTTGCTCTGACTATCTTGATACCGTTGATTCGCAGGGTCGAGTGGTCTTGGACGTTGCTACCGATGAGTCTTTCTTTTGCGCTGATGAACTGGACTTATTTGACCGCGTTGGTCGGAGGTCCACCTGCAAATGCGATTTGGATGCAGAACCTTGCACCAGCTTGGGTGATGCTCGCGGTAGTCTTTTGGTTCAAGGAGCCGACGACGGGTCGCGATTGGTGGATGTTAGCATGGTGCATTGCGGGTGTTCTGTTCATTTTGGGGATGGAGTTGACGCATGCATCGGGGAGTCCCAAGGATCGATGGTGGTCGCCTTGGTTGGCTCTTGCGAGCGGGATATTTTATGCCGGAGTGATTCTTTCGCTTCGTGCATTGCGACGATTTGATTCAGCATGGCTGATTGCACTAAATCACATGGTCACGGCATTGGTGATGATTCCTTTGGTATGGAGTTCGGGTGTTGATTTACCAAGTGGCAGGATGTGGTTGCTTTTGATTGGTGTAGGTGCATTGCAGATGGGGACGCCGTATTGGCTTTTTGCGCAGGGGCTTCGCAGCACCCCGAGCCATATTGCCAGTTTGATCACCCTTTTGGAACCGGTACTTTTGCCTCTTTGGGTTCACTTGGCACGCAGCGGTCAGGTAGACTATCGTCCGCCGAGTTGGTGGACTTGGGTCGGTGGCCTAATGATATTGGTTGGCCTTTGCATTCGGTATCTTCCGCGTCGGGGCGAAGATCCTCAGATTGCTTCAGAGAAAGAGACCAAAACACATGAGTGAAGCTTTAGACAAACAGCGTCAGGCGATGCATGATGCTTTCTTTATGGATCCGGATCAATTGCTCTTGGATTTCCTTCGAGAGCAGACGCAAGCGCAGCAGGAGGATGGCCGTGAGGCGCTTCGTCGAGCGGCCAAGGTCGAGGATCCGCGTGTTTTAGAGATGCTTGAAAGGCTCGGTGTGGGCGCAGCGGCCATGACTGCATTTAGTCTGTTGCCTTTGGTTCGGCTTGCGTGGGCCGACACTCGCATCTCTCAAAACGAATTTGCGGCATTGCTCAAGGCGGCCGAAGATGAAGGGATCGCCTATGGAACCCCATCGTATCGTCTGCTGAGCCGTTGGCTCGACGAAAGGCCAAGCGAGCAGATGATCCAAACTTGGACGGCCTATGCCGAATCGCTTGCCAAGGAGCTCGATGAAGAGAGTCTCGGAGTACTTCGCAGCGCAACGATCGATCGAGCCAGAAGGATCGCACAAGCCTCTGGCGGATTTCTGGGGCTAGGCGATAAGACGTCCCCTGATGAGCGTAACGCACTGGTGGACTTGCAACGTGCGTTGACCAAAAAGAGTTAATCGATTCAAACCTGGAGAACCCTATCATGTCCTTTTTCGATCGGTTCAGAAGAAGCAGAAGTAAGAAGAAGGCTCGATTAGACGAGAACATGCCGAGATTTTGTTTTGTTCTGTGTGAATCGACAGAGCCGGGAGATCCAAGTGCCGCGGCCAATGCAGTCAATAAGGTTTTTGGCAGGGGGTATTCGATCGATTGCAGCGATCCGAATATCTTTGTCGTGCAGAGACAGGATACGACCATCGGATTTTTGGCTCACATGCCGGCTCCGGTACCTGGCGATGAAGCTCAAAACAATGCAGACGAAAATTTTCTTTGGCCCGACGGAAAACAGGAGGCCAGCAAGCATCAATCGCATGTGATCGTCACGACCTTTGGTGGCGAGGATTTGTCTCCGATAGAATCGGCGATTGAACTGACGAAATTGGCCCTAGTGGCCTTGCAGGCATTCGATGGACTGGGGGTTTATTGGGGGGGAGCCAATGTATGCAACTCTCGATCCACGTTCGAGAATTTTAGCGAGGATATCTCGACGGAAAATCTACCCGTTCCGATGTGGCTTCGTTTTCAATTCGTTGGAGTGTCCGAGCATGAGATCGGAATGTACACGTTGGGGATGCAGCAATTCAATTTGATGGAAATCGAGGTCGACAAATGCAAACTTGATGCGATCGAGCTCTTCGAGTTCGTTTCGAGCATCGCACTGTATCTGATCAAAAGTGGGCCGGTGATCGAAGATGGCAACACTGTCGGAGGCGATCAGAACGAGCAGATCCTCGTTCGGCACTTGCCGAGCATGAACGAGGAGACCAAGTCGGTCTACAAGATCATTTTTGATTGATAGTGCTCGACAGGCTCACAGACGCGAAGATGTCCAACGGATTATCTAGCCTTTAGAATCCCTGAGCAATCCTCCTGACTGATTGCTCTTTGTTCAATATCCACTGCTGTTGGATTTGCCCCGATCGCTCAGCAGGATTGGCTCGAGGCCCAGCGCGACTCTCGCTGGGTCTAGAAGTTCCCTAGTGCGACTCGATCCACATCTCGAAACGCCCAGGTCTCGGACACTCAGGAGTGTTTGTAGGTCCTTGACGCCACCGGCGGCTTTGACTTGCACGCTGGGACTAGAATTGGCTCGCATAAGTTTTAAGTCTTCTAAGGTTGCACCGGAGGAACCGTAGCCTGTCGAGGTTTTGACCCAGTCGACTCCGATATCGCTACAGATCTTGCACAATTCGACTTTGTGCATGTCCTGAAGGTAGCAATTTTCGAAGATGACTTTGATCTTTTGATCTGCGTCGTGAGCAAGTTCGGTGAGCATAGCGATTTCGTCTCGGACATAGTCCCACTGCAGGCTTAGTACCTGGCTGATATTGACGACCACATCGAGTTCCTGGCAACCGTCTTCGAGGGCTGCGATCGTTTCGGCCCGTTTGACCGATGCTCGATGTCCACCGTGGGGGAATCCGATGGTCGTCGAGGCTTTCACACTGGAGCCTTCGAGTCGCTGGGCGCAGCGTTTGAGGTAGTAGGGCATGATGCATACGCTGGCCACATCATAGGCGATCGCAAGATCGATACCTTGTTCCAGATCACTGATGGTCATGGTTGGAACCAAGAGCGAGTGGTCGATCATTTTGGCTAAGTCTAGGTAGGAATAATTCGCCATAGATTCATTTTCTGATTCTCGAAAAACTTGGTTGGCTAGGTTATAAATCGGAGCCAAACATTTAACCCCCCCCTGCCCTACAGTCGAGATTTTATCATGCGAAGAGGAATTGATGGGATCCGAAAACAATGGCACTTGGCAGAAAGATTTGTTGCCAGTCGCCGCGAGTTTTTGATGTCTGGAGCGAGTCTTGCGATCTTGCCTTTGGCAGCCCAAATCGCCCCTGGGGCGATTCGATCCAACATCGCTTGGGCATCGGATCCTTTTACCCTTGGGGTTGCTTCTGGAGATCCCACGAGCGACGGCATGGTGCTTTGGACTCGATTAGCGCTAGATCCGATTCAATTTGGTGCGAATCCAAAGGAGCCGATCGAAGTGGTTTGGGAGCTTTCCGATGATGCGTCGATGAAGTCGATCCTCAAGACTGGAAAAGTCATCGCGACCGAAGCGCTGGGGCATTCGGTGCATGTCGAAGTCCATGGATTAGAGCCGAACCGATGGTACTGGTACCGTTTCCAAAGTGGCGATGCGGTCAGTCCGATCGGCCGGACACGAACTTCACCGGCTCGTGACCAATGGGTCGATGAATTGCGATTTGCTTTTGCTTCTTGTCAGCATTACGAATCGGGTTTGTACACAGCTTATGAGCATATGATCGCCGAGCAACTCGATCTGATCTTGCATTTGGGTGACTATATCTACGAGGGGCCTGCGGGTCGAAGCGGCCTTCGCAAGCACAATAGTCCGGAGATCGTCAGCCTCGATGATTATCGCAATCGCTATGGTCTTTACAAATCTGACCAGCAATTGCAAGCCGCTCACGCTCATGCCCCGTGGTTGGTCGTCTGGGACGATCACGAGTTTGATAACAATTGCGCTGGACTGATTTCTGAGGAGTTGTGGGTCGATCCACGCGACTTCGCGATCCGCCGCGCGAGTGCTTATCAAGCCTACTATGAGAACCAACCCTTGCGGGCAAGCGCGATGCCCGCAGGTGCGGATATGAAGATCTATCGGGACGTGGACTTCGGGCCCTTAGCCAGCTTTGCCATGCTCGATACGCGCCAGTACCGCTCTGATCAACCCAATGGGGATGGTGGTAAGAAGCTCGAGGGAGCTGTCTTTCATCCGAAATCGACTTTGCTTGGCCAGCAGCAGGAAGCTTGGCTCAACGCCCACCTGCAGGACTCGCAGGCCCGATGGAACATCTTGGGCCAGCAGGTGATGGTTGGCCGTGTGGGCCGTAGCAGCGGAGAGTCTAAGGTGTACAGCATGGATCAGTGGGCCGGTTACGATGCACCACGCAAACGGCTACTGGAGCAGATCCAGCGAAGCAAGTCGGCCACTACCGTCGTGCTGACGGGAGATATTCATAGCAATTGGGCTAACGAACTGTATTTGGACTTTGACAAGCTTGATCAAGAGCCGGTGGCAGTCGAGTTTGTAGGGACGAGTATCTCTTCGGGTGGAAATGGCTTTGACAAGAACAAGCAGGAGGATGAGTTGTTCCGGGAGAATCCGTTCGTCAAGTTCCACAATGCCGAACGGGGGTATGTTTCTTGCCGCGTGACAAAGGATCAGTGGCAGACCTACTATCGCACGGTTCCGTTTGTCGATCGACCCGGTGCTCCATTGCAAACCCGAGCTGAGTTCTTCGTCGAGCATGACAAGCCACGATTGGTGCGATGATCACCATCGCATGGCGTGAAGAGGGCTAGCGAATTGATCGGTCCAGATGGTGCCCTTAGGCACTGGGTCCTTGGGTGCTGGGCCCCTGGGGGTGCTTGGATCCACCGAGGGGTCTTGGGATGGAGCCAGTTTGTCGCGGGAGCCTGGCCAAGCTGGCAACGGCGTGTTTTGAGGGAAAAGCACAAGCCATCGGACTTTGCGTGAAGAGGGTTCGTAGGATGCGAGTTTGGATTCAACAAGCAAAGGGATAAATCCAGCCTGCTTGCTTGTGGCAAAGAGGACTGGGGCAAGATCGAGGTTGCGGTTGGTAATATTCATTGCAAGGATGCCCTCGGGTGCCAATCGCTTTTTGTAGAGTTCGAGGGCTTCGAGCGTCAGCAGGTGGATCGGTAAGGAGTCGTTGGCAAAGGCATCGACGAACATCAGATGATAGGCTGGTGGGTTGTTTGACTGGGACTCTTGTTCAAGAAGACGTCTACCGTCACCGACTAGAATTTCGGTCGAACCGGTGTGTGCTGTAAGATAGCCGAAATGCTTTTTTGCCATTTCGCACACCGCGGGGCTGATCTCGAAGTATCGCAGGTGGTCTTGAGTATTCGCATAAAGCGATAGCGAGCCGGTACCCAGACCGATGACAGCGATGCTCAGTGGTTGGTTGAATTGGTTGTGGGCCCAGCCAAAGGCTAGAGCTGCCCCAGAATCGGTTTGATAATAGGTTGTTTGATCTGGATCCAAGGGGCCTTCGATAGGCTCTGTGCCGTGTCGGATGCGTCCATGGAGCATTGCTCGAAGCGATTGTTTGTGGTTTTCGATGACGCTCACAACGCCATAGAAGTCCCTCTTTTGATCGACGAGGGTTTCTGGGCTTGGCGTGAGCAAGAGTGTGGATAGAGCACCGAGCAAGAGTGTCGGGCACAGGATGGTCAACGGCCAGGCGATTCTGCGAGTAAACGGATCATAGAAGAGTTTTTTGGACATCGCGCGGGCATGGTACCAAGCGATCAACAATGCACCCAGCACGAGAGCTGCGTGAAGTTCGTAGTAATCGCTGAAAAGCCATGGAGCAATGACTGTAGCAAAAAGTGACCCGAGCGCACCGCCGAGGGCAATCTTCAGATAGAAAGCCGGCATGTGATCTGGTTCCGGCCGAAGTCTGTAGATCAGCCCGTGGCATGCGAGACCTATGCAAGCGACGTATCCGAGGCAGCAACCAACGAGAGCGACCCAGGGAAGCCAGAGTTTAAAAGCGACAACACCCAGCCCCAATAGAGCACCGGTATAGAACAATATCGTTTGGATGCTCCATGATTCGAAGGGTTTGAGCCAGAAGGCAAGCCACCAGGTGCCAAGGTAGACAGCCAGGGGCAATACCCAAAGTCCTGGGACAATCAAGCCTGCTTGGCTGGCATGGCTGGTGGCCGTCGATAAAACGACGGAACTGCATGCGGATAGACCTATGAGCAAAGGCCATTGGGGTCGGTCGGTGATTTTTGGCTGTCCGTTGAGGAGCGATTGGATGTCAGATGCGTTTTTTCGAATCGATAGGCTGTAGGTGATCATGGCAATCGCCAAGATCCAGTAGAGGATAGTCCAAAGAATCTGTTGGGTTGGTAAAGACAACCAGGGTTCGATGGCAATCGGGTAGAGCAGACAGCCGGCAAGGGATGTCAAGTTCGATAGCGCATACAACGAGTAGGGGTGGTGGGTTTGGGTGCTCCGGAAGTGCCAAGCTGAGACCAGCGAGCTGGTGCTGGCAAGAAGCACGAAGGCAGGACCTATGCGCAGGATCAGTTCCAGTAGGATGGCAAGGGTCGGAAAATTCGCTAGAGGCAACGTTTGCGAGGGCCACCAAGCCAGTGCCGTTAGGGCGATTGCTGAGAGTCCCCAGAGGATTGCGTGCAAGGTCGCTTGGGACCGTAAGCTTAGTTTTTTGTGGGTTTTAGACGCGTAAAAGTAGCCTGCAAGCAGGGCGGTTTGAAAAAACAGCAGGCAAGTTGTCCAGACATGAGCAGTTCCACCCCATTTCGGCAAGAGAGATTTGCCGAGGATCGGCTGGATAAGGAAAAGGAGAAAAGCGTTGGAAAGGATTAGAATGCCGCTGCGCATGGGGAAATTGTAATAACAAAGGGATTCGTCGTGGGGTTTCGGGAGCTATAATTGCCACCCATTTTGACAGTCAAAAATTCTGGTGCGTGCCCCTTTTCGTGGCTCAGTATTGGCTTTACCACAGATTTCAATGAGAGAAATGACGATGACCCAGCCGATGTTTTCGGGATTGATTCCACCGATGATCACACCTATGAGCAGTCGGGATAAGCTGGACCTCGATGGACTCGGCAGGCTCGTCGAGCATTTGATCGCAGGGGGCGTTCATGGCTTGTTCGCTTTGGGAACTACCGGCGAGGCACCGAGTCTGAGCCATCGATTGCAGCATGAGGTGGTCACTCGAACAGTGGAAATGGCGGCAGGTCGCGTTCCGGTATTGGTGGGGATTACGGATACCTCGTTTGTTGAAACCGTTCGGCTATCTGAACACGCACAAAAGGCCGGTGCGGCTGGGTTGGTTCTCTCGACCCCTTACTACTTTCCTGCTGGGCAGACGGAGTTGAAGTATTATGTCGATCAATTGATGCCACAGTTGCCATTGCCTGTGATGCTCTACAACATTCCTTCGCTGACAAAGGTGTGGTTTGAGATCGAGACACTCGAGGAGTTGACCGAGCATTCCAATGTGGTGGGATTGAAAGACAGCAGTGGCGATTTGGCGTATTTCGAGCGTGCTCTAGGGCTCAAAAAGCTGCGCCCTGAGTGGTCGATTATGATTGGGCCAGAGGCTCTTTTGGCCAAGTCGCTTGCTTTGGGGGGCGACGGCGGAGTGGCAGGAGGGGCAAACCTCTATCCGAATCTGTTTGTAAGTCTCTACGAATCGTTCCGCCGAGGAGACCGGCTCTGGGAATCGTTGCATTCGCAAATTGATGGCTTGCAGGGGATTTACGATATTGGCAAGTATGCTTCTAGGTTCATCAAAGGAACCAAGTGTGGAGCATCGCTGTTGGGGATTTGCGACGATTTTATGGCCGATCCTTTCCATCGATTTCGGCCCGAGGATCGCCTTCGGGTCAAAGAGATTCTTTGTCGTGTCGAGGCCGCTAGGGAAGGATGGCGACTCGGATATTCTGTGGGTTCTGAGCGCAAAGAATAGCATCTTCGATCCGCTCGAGGGGAAATGTGTGCTCGACGAGCCGTTTGAAAGGGAACTTGTGATTGTTCTTGTGCATGAACTCGGTGGCCGAGATTAGGTCTTTGGCTTGATAGTTATGAACTCCGCATATCGTAAGATGTTTGCGCACGAGTTGTTCGATCACGATTGGAGCAGGATCTGCGGGAAAAACAGCTCCGACGAGGATGATTCGCCCACCGGTCCGAACCAACCGGATCGCTTCGAGCGTTCCAGCGTTGGTTCCCGAGCATTCGATCACTGTATCGAAGCCTATCGGGCATAGGGAATCGTCGGGAGATAATTGCAGGCTGTTTGGGGTTACGCAATGGGATGCGCCGAACTGTAGGGCGAGTCTTCGGCGATGTTCATCCGGTTCAATGCAAAAAAGGATCCGGGGCGAGCATGTCTTAAAAAAGGCACAAGCCGTCAGCCCGAGCATCCCGGCACCGATGACAAGAACTGAGTCATGCTCGATGGTGTTTGCTGTCCGCACGGCAGCGGCAATTGTTGCAGTAGCACAACTCAGCGGCGCGGCTTCTAGGTCGTCGACCCGGTCGGGGACTTTGACGATTTGGGTTCCGGGCAAGAGGGTGCAATGGGTTGCGAATCCACCGTGCCATGAACTGTCTTGCGAGACTTGCTGATGCCCGTACTTGTAGCCGTTTTGGCATTTTTGGGGCAGGTCGTGTTGGCAGAAAAAGCATTGGCCACAGTTGGCTACGACAGTCCAGACGATCCGGTCGTTTCGTTCCAGCGGATTGCCTGCGATATCGTATCGAGGTGCGGTTGGGCTTAGCTCGATGATTTGTCCGACGATTTCGTGTCCTAGGATAGCGGGCGTATGGGCATGTCGACGTCCGCAGATCGTGTGTAGATCGCTGCCGCAGATGGTGCACGCGAGGACACGTGTAAGGATTTGGCCATCGCAGATTGGGGCGATGGGGGCCGAGCGCAGTTCCCAGGTGGAATTTGGACCGTGGAATAGGGCAGCTTGGGAATCGCTAGACACGGCTCGATCGGGTGGTTTGAAGAGGCTAGGTAACTTGGGAGAGAATGAGAAAAACCGCTGAGAGGCTAAAGCCGCTCAGCGGTTACAAGGATTTTAAAGAGACTCCGAGCTATCGGAAGTCATTCTTAGAAGAGCAACGGAATTACGAAGGGGTCTTCGTCGTGGTCTTCTTCACAGCAGCCTTCTTCTTGGCTACTTTCTTCTTGGTAGCGGCCTTCTTAGGAGCTGCCTTCTTTGCAGCCTTCTTCTTCGCTACCTTCTTCTTCGTTGCTCCAGCTTTCTTCTTGGCCACGATTGTGTCCTCCAAAAACCTAAAACCATGGTTGTCGCGGTCTCTTTGGTCCGAAGCAGCAGACTTTGGGAGCCGAACTCGACAACCGAAACAAAACGTCCTTCGCTTCAAACTTTCGATCTGGCACTGGCCTCTAGGGCACTGGGCCTGTCGATCCGTGACGTGATCGAATGTTTGGGCTATGGACACCATAGTTCCGAGTAGTTGTATAAAACTCGAAACTGAATGCAACATCTTTTCGACAATTTTTCCACAAACATGAAACGATTTTTTTACGTCGAAATTCGTTTCGCGTCGCTTGGAGCACCGACTAGAAAGCCACCAACACGGCTTGTAAGAGCGTAATGCAAACGGGGCAAAAGCCCTGGGTATCTATCGGTTTAGAATGATTGCAGGAAATGGAAATCGCCAAACAAGAAATACGGTTTTTTCATCTAAGCAGTGCATGTTGGCTGTTGTTTTTGAACGCGTTGTCTTTTTTGTTTTTTCAATAAAAACATTGGGAGTAAGCGATTTTGATGGGGCTTTTTCGCTCCTAGGTGATCCGTCGTTCAACACTGAAAACAATAACAAATCTATGCGCTTAAGCACGCTTGTCATTGATCAGCATGAAGCAACAAGGATCCCATCGTTCTCTCTGCGCATGTCGCTTTAGAGCGATGCACAAGAGGCTCGATGCACTGGCTGGAATGGGGCTTGGGATCGCGGTTTAGCGGTGAAAAAAAATTTGAAATTTTTTTCAAAAATCACCATCTTGGAGGTCCGCCGAAGCGTTGTAGGGCCTGAACATTGTTCATCGCAAGGGAGACAAACAGCAGCGCGTTGATGCTGCTGCCGCGTTGAAAGAACCACCAAGCGACCAAGAAGCCGAATGCAGCACCGATCATGTGAGCCTCTTGGTAGCCATCGCTACGGCGCAAGATGGCCGCAGTGTGTTGGACGACGTGTCCCCCATCGAGTGGGTAGACTGGCAAGAGGTTAAACAGGGGCCACCAAATACTTACCAGGACATAGAAATCGAAGATCGCGAAGGTCCAAGGGTCGCGGATCGATAGACCTTCGTTGGCCCAAGGGTTGGAGATCCCGTTGGGTTTAAGCCATTCGAACGCCTCGGCTGCCGTTGGTACAAAAAATCCCAGTGCGTAAGCCAAACCTGCAACAACGATAGCTGATGCGAATTGCAAGAACGGCCCTGCAAGCGAGATAACCACATGATTCGCATGCGTCAGGCGTCGACGAAATCCTGATCGGTTGAAAGAGAAACCGGCCGTTGGGATCGCCAGTCCACCCATGGCATACAAAACGATACTCGATTCAATCCCGTAGTAACGAAATGCGATGGCGTGTCCGAGTTCATGAACCAGAACCGAGGCCATTACGCATAGGATCCATACAAGCAGCAGCGGGACAATTCCGGGAGTTGTACCGATCCTTGAGAAGGCCTGATTGGCACCCATGGCCATGTTGTAGCCAAGAGCTGCGGTGATTACCCAAAACAGCCAGTGGATTCGAACCGGGAATCCCATCAGGGTGAATCGCCAGTCATAGGGGCTTGGAGTCGGTTCGCCTAACATGTCTTGGGGGTGTCCTTGATTTTTGGAGGTTCTCAGGTGGCTCAGTCACCTGAGGCTTTGAACGCATCGGTGATTTTTTCGGCTGCAAATACGAGGCTAGTCTCAGGGATCAGCAGCGATGGAATCAATGCAATGCGATTTCGATTCGGGCCGGTCAGGTGTACCAAAACACCTTCATCGGCCAGTCGCTCAACGATTCTCGATGCTGCGGCAGAACCGGCGTTTGTGAAGTTCTCTAGGCTAATGCAATTTGCCAAGCCGATTCCATCGACCCTGCTATTGCCTGGTAGTCCTCGACGAAGGAGGTTACGAAAAAATTCGCCTTTGCGTTCAATCTCCGATTCGAGATTTGGCTCGTGCAATATCCCTAAGGTTTCATTGGCGATACGGCAAGCAAGGGGATAGCCGGCAAAGGTTTCCGATTCGATTCCAGGTCCGATCGCATCGATCCAAAGAGGATCCCCAACCACAGCGGCGATTGGAGCGATCCCGCCCCCTAAGGATTTGCCGATGACAAGCAGATCCGGTTTCCAGCCTTGTGCAACGCTTAAAAACATCGGCCCAGTGCGTCTGAGTCCCATTTGGATCTCGTCGCAAACAACAGCCAATTGCCTTTCTTTGGCGATGCTCACCAATTTCCTAAAGAAACCTGCAGGGGCGAAGTAATAGCCTCGAGCTCCGATTGCCGGTTCTAAAAACAGGGTTGAGGCTTTCAGTGGGCCTTGATCGAAAACCCTTGCGGCCTGTTCCAAACACCTTTGGCATTCATGACAAAGTTCGGATTCGCACTTGGACGACCCATCATCGAGCAGCGGGCTGCAAGAGCCTCGATGGTGTTGCGGAAAGGGGATTATTCGAACCTCTTGATGTGCCCCAAAGGGATCTATGGCCGCAGACCGCTGGGTATCGCTAAGATGGGCGCTTGCCAGAGAGCGGCCATGGTAGGCCAAGTCGAATCGGATCACGGCACCGGGAGATTTCGCATGCGTTAATTTCCAAGCGATCTCGATGGCTCGAGCTCCACTGACAGTGAGCCAAACCTTCGATGTGCTTTTGATATTGAAATTCGAGTCGAGTTGCTGATCCCACAAGCCACCGAGGGTCTCTTCGAGTTTCTGTCGCTCGAGCGACTCTCCAGAGTGAGCCCATGTCAAATCAGAGATCTGTTGGCTGATCGCAGCAGTGATCCTTGGGTGAGCATGCCCAAGATTGCAGGCCGAGTACCCGCAGATCAAGTCCAGGTACTTATGTCCCTGATCATCCCAGACGTATTCTCCGAGGCTACGGCTAAATACCAATTGGCTTAGCGGGTCGTAACTGCGCGTGCTACCGAGTGGGCGTCGAACGGGCATCCGTGGCTCCTTTGGTGGATTAAAGGGCTGGATGGTTCTTCACGCGTTCGATCAGAGGTTGGATGATTTCGGCGGGTACGAATTTCTCGAGCGATCGGCCTTGCCCCAAGCTTGCAATCTGTTTGATCAGGCTACTCGATACGTGGACGAATTCCTCGTCGGCCATCAGGAAGACCGTTTCGAGTTCGGCATCGAGTTGTCGGTTGGCCATCATCATCGTGAATTCGCCGGCGATATCGGTCAACGGACGCACTCCTCGCACCATCACTTTGGCGCCGAGTTTACGAACAAAATCGACTGCCAGACCGTCAAAGGATTTGACCGATACATTCGGCAAGTGCTTCGTGACCTGCTCGACGAGTCGCAATCGTTCCTCGATTTCAAAGAGAGGTTTTTTTTCTTGATTCACCCCGATTCCGATGATCAGTTGCTCGTACAGCGCGCTTGAGCGCTCGATGATGTGCAGATGGCCGAGGGTCACCGGGTCAAACGAACCGGTGTAAACGGCTTTTCTAGGGGATAATTTCGCCATGGCCAATCAATCTAATGGATCACAGAGGTCGCTTGCAGGTTCAGTTGTCTAAACGTTCCAACGTCGTGGGTTTGCGAAGTTGGAAAAAGGTAAACAAATAGACCAGGAAGTTAAACAAGAAAATGATTCCCATGCATCCCATGCCAACAGAAGTCATGACTTGCATGATCGTATCGAAATCCACTGGCGGTGGATTTTGGCCGCCAGGACTCTGCTGTTGTTGTGCGGCCAGCATCCCCTTTTTGACTTGCTCCATAACCTCGGGAAGAAATAGAAAAGTTAAGCCACCCCGGACGATCGTCAGTAAGGCCATACCCAGGGCAAGCCACGAGAGTTTTACCGCTGCGCTTCGTTTGCGTTGAAGGACTTGGATGCTCCACAAGACCATTGGGATCGCGAGGATAAAGTCCAAAATGCCTAAAGCAAAAGTGGATATCGTATTCGCAAAGCTAGGTTGAAATGCTGGCGGCATGGCTACCGTTTTGCTTGATCCACCTTGGGTTTCGGACTGGATCTGAGGCTTGCCATCAGCATCCGTCCCTGAGGCATCCTCGGCCTGCTGTGCCGAGCTGTCGGTTGTCTGCGAAGGTGTTTGCATCGAATTGTTGCCGTTGGTCAGCATGATCGCATTACCAACGAGCCCAAGGATACCCATGAGCCCATAGAATCCAAAGAGCAGCATCAAAATCGTTGCAATGATGGTACCTGCAGATAGCCCCGGCGGCTTGATATCGCCTCGTTCTTGAGGGAAACCGGAGGCTGCAGTGTGATCACTTGAGTAAGGATTCATCGGACGTTTCTCTGCAAAAAATGAAGTTTAGGAAATCGAGAGACTAGGTCTCTCGTTCCTGGCAGGAATCAGCTTAATCCAAGGCGCCAGAGATTTGTAGCCAGTGAGGGTTTTCTTCAGCATGCTTGGCGATTTCATTCCAGATCGACAAGCGATCATGGATCGGGGTCCAATCCCAGGTTTTATGAGCGAGATCAGAATCTAGAACGATCCAGGGAGCGTCGTAAGGCCGAGGTTGTTCGACCCGCTCCACATTGGGCCGGGGCTCACTGAGTTCCTGGCCCCAACGCTGCTCACACCATCGGTGAAGTTCCATCAAGGAGAAGGCCGAATCTAAGCCTCCCGAGACGTTGACCGTCGTGGGTTTGTCACTCGGCTGGCTGTGAATCTGCATTTGGATCAGCCGAGCTAGGTCGTCCGGGTGCATGCAATCGCGAACCTGAGCACCTGTGCCCTGGAGTCCTATGAAGCATAGCCCATGTCTATAAAGATAACGATGCATCCAATAAGCGATGATTCCTTGGTCTGCTTTACCGAATTGCCCTGCCCCTGCCAAAATACCGCAGCGATTGATCCATAGCCGAAAGCCAAACGCCCTGGAGTACTCTCTTGCCAACCATTCCGATGCGAGTTTAGTTGTGCCATAGAGTGACAAAGGTGGCTCAACACTGAAACCCTCCGAGATCCCCTTGCGAGAAAGTCCTTCGATCTTGCAGGAGGATTCAAGCTGATCCCAATCGATGGCAAGTCGAGAATCCGTCAAGCGATAAGGAATCTTGTTGAGTTGATCGATCGAATAAACACGAGACGAACTGACCAAAACCATTCCTGCGGAATGTCTTTTGCAATACTCCAGTAGGTGAACTGTTCCCCCGAGGTTATGATCCACCAGCAGTTGAGATGCACTTGGCGAGTGGTTCGAATTCTCAAGTCCAGCCAGGACGCTTGGGTTTGCTGCGCAATCGATAACCCAGTCGCATTTAGGTAGAGTCTCTACCCAAGCCCGATCCCGAAGATCCCCGATAAGCACATGAGCCCCGAGAGATTCTAAAGGGGCTTGGTTGGTCTGGCTCCCGGGCCTCATCAAGTTATCAACTAGCGTTACTCGATAAGGCTCCGGAAATCTAAGCTCTCCAGGGTGGCTGATCCTGCTGGTGATTTGCCTGTCGTCGTTTTGACTCAGAAAGAACTTGGCAAGGCACGAGCCGACAAAGCCGCAACCACCGGTGATCAGCACGTGCATGATAGGCGGTCAAAGCGATTAGGAGACTTTCCAATCGGCCAAGAGTTGTTCGGCGCCGGGACTGAGTCTACGGACTTTCGCAGCGATGACACCCTTTTCTGACTTGCTGGCCTTCTCAATTCGTCGCTTGAGCCTCGTGAGTTTGGCTTTACGATGTCTGCGTCGACGCAATTCGGTTGCACGTTCATTTGGCATGTTGGATCCTTGAGATTTCTAGAGGATGGTGACTGGAAAAGTAGGGGAAACGATAGTCTAAGCCGGTTTTTTCGTCAATCTTGGACCTGTTCGACTTGGGGTGCTTATGGCAAGATATCCATCCCCGGAGAGAGGCTTGTAACTAATCGAACGTTCAGGGCGGGCAATCCTGCCTCTTTGGCCGCATGTTCTAACGTCAACCAACAAATCTTCAAACCATGACCACTTCGGGAAATCCTCAATTATCGAAAATGATCAGTGAGCCGTCTGGATCTTGCGAACCGGCTTCGAAAAACGGTTCAAGAGGATCGGGCGCGACGGCCATCGTGATGGCCGCCGGCAAGGGAACACGGATGAAAAGCGAGTTGCCCAAAGTTCTCTTCCCTGTCTTGGGCCGACCCATGATCCATTGGGTTCTAGACGCCTTGGACCGTACGGGTGTCGATAGGATCATGGTGGTTGTTGGTTATCGTCATGAAGATGTTCGACGCGAGCTTGCCTCTAGGTCGAACGTCGAGTTTGTCTTGCAGGAACAGCAACTTGGTACCGGCCATGCCGTGCAGATGTGCGCTGCGGGTTTATCGGAACAGCCAGACCGCATGGATTGGCCTGTTTTGGTCGTGGCGGGAGATTCCCCTTTGGTTCAGTCGACATCCCTTTCCGAGTTGCTCGAAGCTTACCGAAGAGGCCAATTCGATTGCTTGCTAGGCACACTGCTGAAGGATGATCCTTATGGACTCGGGCGAATCATCCGTAACAATGCGGGTCAATTCCAGAGGATTGTCGAGCAGAAGGATGCCACGGAGGATGAGAAGTTGATCCGCGAGGTTAACATGAGCACTTATGTATTCAAGCAAAGTGGGCTTCTGTGGGCCCTAGAGCGACTTAGCAATAACAATGCCCAAGGTGAGTATTATTTGACAGACTGCCCTGCGTTGCTGTTGCAAAATGGGTATAAGGTCGATGCCCTGACGGCCCTCAAGCCATGTGAGGCCTTGAGTATCAACACGATCGATGAGCTTGCCAGGGTTGAGGACATGATGAAGGAGATGGGATACCGATGCGAGAGCTAAAGATTTTCAGCGGGAGAGCCAATCCGCAGTTGGCCAAGGAGATCTGTGATTTCCTGCACCTTAAGACAGGGGCGATCCAACTGGGCAAGTTTCCCGATGGAGAGAACTTTTGCAAAATCGAAGAAGACGTGCGAGGTCGCGATGTGTATCTGGTGCAGCCGACTTGCCCACCCGTGAATGACAACCTGATGGAACTCTTGATCATGATTGATTCTTGCAAGCGGGCAAGCGCCGCAAGGATCACTGCCGTGATTCCTTATTACGGTTATGCGCGTCAGGATCGCAAGGACGAAGGCCGCACACCCATTACGGCCAAGTTGGTTGCCAATCTCATTACCCGCGCAGGGGCCGATCGCGTTTTGGCCATGGACTTGCACGCACCGCAGATTCAAGGCTTTTTCGACGTGCCCGTCGATCACCTGTACGCCGCACCGGCTTTGACTCGTTACTTCCAAAACCAAAACCTCGATCCCGAAGATATCGTTGTTGTCAGTCCCGACGAAGGGAGCATCAAGCGTGCTTTCGGACATTCCAAACGCATCGGTGGTAAACTTGCGATTATCGATAAAGTCCGCGACAACCCGTTGCAGACCAAGCAGAGGAATATCATCGGTGGACCTGTCGAGGGCAAAATCTGCTTGATGTTCGATGACATGATCAGCACGGGTGGATCGATTTGCGGTGCGGCAAAACTGGTGCACGAAGCCGGTGCCAAAGAAATCCACTTGGCGGCAACTCACGGGGTTTTGTGCGGTCGGGCGATTCCATTGATCAAGGAGGCGCCGGTCAAGAGTTTGGTAATTACAAATACGATTCCTTTACCTGCGGAAAAGAAACTCGATAACATTTTCGTTCTCTCGGTCGCACCGCTTCTAGCCGAAGCGATTCGACGAATCCACTCGAATCAGTCGATCTCGTCGATGTTCGGTGCGGGCGGATCGATTCACTAGGTGTCGTAAGCTTGGAATCGAATCGGCTTGTTGGGACTTGCATTGCGATTAAAACTGCACCACAATCTTTCGCAGTGTAAGTCACAGTGAATCGAAGTTGATTGAAAGCTCAAAGGCAATGATCACCAACGCGAGTGGGCTGAGTTTTGAGGAATTGCATGTCGGGGATCGTTGGCAAAGTCAGACTCGTACGATTCTGCAATCGGATATTCAGCAGTTCGCGCATCTGACCGGCGACCATGACCCCTTGCACCTCGATGAAGAATTCGCCAGCCGAGGACCTTTCGGACAAACCGTTGCCCATGGCATGCTGGGAATGTCGATCCTTGCGGGGCTTAGTTCTACCTCACCGCTGGTTCGAACTGCCGCCTTGATCGACGTTCAGAATTGGAATTTTTGCAAGCCTATTTTCCCGGGGGACACGGTATTTGCCCTTACGGAAGTCGTGAGCCTCAAGGCCCATGGACGAAGGCACGGTCAAGTCTCTTGGTATCGCCAGTTGATCAACCAAAAAGGGGAAAAAGTGCAGGAAGGCACATTGGTCACGCTCGTGATACGCAGCACGCCCCTTACGACGCGTCCGGTTCGGGCCGATGCTGCCCATCGCGTGGTGGATGCCCACATTTCGGCGGATTTGCTTGCGACCGATGCGCAAGTCTCTGGTAGTTGATAATTGTCGCAAGGCTTTCGCGGGTATTCTTAGGCGATGGTATAATGGGGGGGTAGTTCGCCCCCCCTCCTTGCCTCCCTTGCGACATCAAAACCATGCTGCAGCGAAGATCATCGCCGGTTTTTTTATTCCTGTCGGTAATCTGCTTGGTGTTTCCTGGTTCACAGTGGATTCGGTCCCAGGAAGACAATCAGGAGTTTTTTGAGAAGAAGGTTCGCCCGATTTTTGCCCAGCACTGCTGGACATGTCACAGTGGACAAGCTGGTGAGTCCAAAGGTAGCTTGCGACTCGATCACATCGAGCTTATACAAAAGGGTGGCGATTCCGGTCCTGCGCTCATTGCAGGAGATGTCGACGCGAGTTTGATCTACCAAGCCATATCCTATAAGGGGTATGAGATGCCGCCCGATGGGCCATTGCCCAAGGACCAAGTTGAGACCATCAAAGAGTGGATCGCAAGGGGGGCTTATTGGCCCGATGAACCTTTGCCGGAATTCAAGAAGCCCCAGGAAGCGTTTGACTTGGAAGCTAGGCGAGAGTCGCATTGGGTCTGGAGTCCTAGAGCCAAAGTGGCGGTTCCTGCGCTCGCCTCGGATCCTTGGTCAGAGGAACTCGCTGATAGTTTGGTATTGCAAAAACTTCATGATCAAGGGCTTACGCCTAGCGGTCAAGCGTCGCGGTCGATGTTGGTACGTCGGGTCTATTTGGACTTAATAGGCATCCCTCCGACGCCTGAAGAGCTTCAGCAGTCTGTTGATTCGGAGGATCCGCAGTGGTACGCTAAATTGGTAGATTCGCTACTTGCAAATCCTGGTTTTGGGGTGCGATGGGCAAGGCATTGGCTTGATTTGGTGCGATTTGCTCAATCGCGAGGCCATGAGTTCGATGAGGACATTCCCTCGGCAGAGCCTTATCGGGATTACGTTGTTCGAGCCCTCAACGAAGATCTTCCGTACGATCAATTTCTTGTCGAACATCTTGCTGGAGACTTGCTATCGAATCCGAGAGTCCATCCGATGCTCGGTTGGAACGAATCGGTCTTGGGGACCGGTTTTTGGCATTTGGGGGACTGGGTGCATTCACCGGTCGACACCCGCAAGGACGAGACGGATCGCTTCGATAACATGGTCGATGTGCTGAGTAAAACTTTTCTTGGCGTGACTGTCGCTTGCGCACGCTGTCACGATCACAAGTTCGATGCGATCGCACAGGATGATTACTATGCGTTGTATGGATATCTGAAAAGTAGCGACTACAGGCTCATTCGTTTTGAAACCGATCTACAGCACCGCAGTATCTCACAACAAAGAGATGTTGATTTAAAGAGACTTGCTAGCCAAGCAAGGAAGTTTACCGATGACTTGATTCAAAGCACGGTTGCACTTGAGCAATCGCAAGCAGCAGGCAATGACGGGGTTCTAAGTGCAGTCACACAGACGGCCCAACAGATCGCTTTGCAACAGCGATTTGCTCGATCGCTCTTGAGCGCCAAAGATCCGAGCGTAATTTTCGATGCTCGGGATCCAGATCTGGCGCTATGGCAATCCGATGGTGTCGTCTATGGCTCGGGGCCTTGCGTGGCTGGATCGTGCTGTGCGGAGACCGCTTCGGATACCCCTGTTTGGAAAGTCAATGCGATATCTGAAGCCCGCCGAGATCCTTTTTGGAATCCCATGACTCAGACTTCGCATGGAGTGAATCGGCAAAATCGACAGAATCAAGTCAACGAAGCGGGCAAGATACTTCCGACGCGTAAGTTTACGGTCAAGACCGGAAAGGTTTCCTATTTGGTTCGTGGTTCCTTTCGAGCCTTCGCAAGCGTCGATTCGCACCGTTTGATTGCGGGCCCGTTGCATGGCGAAACCATCTTTGAAAATGCTGGGCCAGATAGCGAGTATCGGTGGGTGACCCAGTCGCTGGATCGGTATCGGGGCAAGACAATCCATTTGGAGCTTTCTCCGATTCAAGATAAGCCGTTTGCTCTGGTGCAAATCATCGAAGGTCCAGCACCTGCGGTTGCTCCGATGCCGCAGATGGATCAAGCCACTGCTCTTCAAGTATGGAATCACAGCCGAGAGCTTGCACTGGCTTGTCTCAAAGATCCAACGCGTGAGCTAAGTGCAATTGAGGCTGCCCAAGTTGCCTTGTGGACGCAAGGGTTGCTGGATCATTCAAGAGAGCTTGGCCCTCAACTGTTCTCTTCTCTCAGTGATCGGATCGGTCAGGCACTTGGAGGTCTCTCTTCAACGGCATTGGAGGTTAAAAAAATCGATGCTGAGTTTGCCAAGAAAGTGACTTGGCATTCCCCTTTAGCTTTAGCGATGAGAGATGCCGATGGTATTAATGATACGTTGTTGATTCGTGGGAATCATCTTAAGCCCGGTGCAGAGGTTCCGCGACGAAACTTGACGGCCTTGGGCGGAAAACAAAATGAGTTTCATGGGATTGGTAGTGGTCGATTGGCATTGGCACAGCAATGGATCGATCCGAGCAATCCGCTGGTCGCTAGGGTAGCGGTTAATCGTTTGTGGCATCATTTGCTAGGTAGGGGCATCGTACCGACGACCGATGACTTTGGGGTTTTAGGAATTAGGCCCACGCATCCGGAGTTGCTCGATGCTTTGGCCGAGGAGTTGGTCGAAAGTGGGTGGTCTATCAAGACGATGATTCGGTCGATATGTTTGTCGAGCGTCTATCGTCAGGATTCCAGGCCAAGCCAACTAGCTCGCGATAAGGATCCCGATAATGTATGGCTTTCGCATGCGAGGGTCAGGCGGCTTGAGTCCGAGTCGATTCGCGACACGTTGCTTGCCATCAGTGGGCAGTTGGATCATCGCTCGACCTCTGCGGAGATTCCGAGTATTCCGGTACACTTGACAGAGTTTCTCGAGGGGCGGGGACGCCCTGGGCGCAATGGGCCTTTGGATGGTGCAGGCAAGCGGAGTTTGTATTTGGAGGTTCGGAGGAATTTTCTCAATCCGATGATGTTAACTTTCGATACGCCTAATCCCTTTAGCAGTATGGGGCGTAGGAATGTGTCGAATGTCCCTGCGCAGTCATTGATCTTGCTGAATGATCCTTTGGTGCATCAGTTGGCTGATCGATGGGCCGATCGAATTTTGGTCGATCAAGCCAGCGATGAGTCGCGGATACGCAGGATGTGGATAGAGGCCTTTTCCAGGGAGCCTACGAGCATGGAGATGGAACTGATGGGCCGTTTTGTGCATTCACAAGATTTTGCCAGCCCCAAGGATGCTTACCGGTCGCTTGCGCATATGCTCATGAACAACAAGGAAGCGATCTTTCGTTTTTAATCCATGCCCGACACGGGCGACGTGCATTGAACCAAGTATTATCCAGAGAACGGACCGAACTGTGTTGAGATTTTTATTGAGTCAAAGAGTCGCCTTCGAGAGCATCCGCCTGCATCATCTGCTGCTTGCAGCGAGTTGCTTGTTGGCATTCCCTGTCCTGGCACTTGCACAAAATGCTACCGAGCCCCAAGGACCTCTTCTGGCTTACGTAGGGACCTTCAGTTCCCCTCTAAAGGATACGCTTCCGACGCAGGTCGATTTGCCTCCTGGAAACGGTCGCGGGATCCATGTTTTTGAATTGGATCGCAAGACTGGACAAGCTAGCCAGCGGGGAGAGTTTCTTTTGGGAACGAGCCCGAGTTGCCTTGCTACCAACTCGAATCAAACGATCCTTTACAGCGCCAATGAGACCGATCGGATCGATCCGACCGTTGGAGCCGACGATGGTAAGCAAAAGCACGGTACAGTGAGTTCGTATGCGATCGATCGCAAGACCGGTTCACTCAAGCACTTAAATACTGTTGATTCTGGGGGGGCTGGTCCAACTTACATCGTTGTGCATCCGAGTCAAAAGTATTTGTTGGTTGCCAACTACTTTGGCGGCTCGATTGCCGTTTTACCAATCCTTCAAGACGGGACGCTTGGGGCGGCTACCGATGTAAAAATAGATTCCGGAGAGATCGGTCCTACGCGAGCAGTACACGCAGCGACCGGAAGTTTCGCTTTCAGTGGCCACGATCGAACCCACGCTCACCAAATCAGCACCGACCCGACGGGTAGCTTTGTGCTGCACGTCGATTTGGGATTGGACAAGATTTTCGTATGGAAACTAGATCTTAGCACTGGCAAACTAAATCCGGCTAAGGAGCCTTTTGTGGCATTGCCGCCAGGGGATGGGCCACGGCACTTTCATTTCCATCCCGGTGGAAAGTGGATGTATTCGATCCAGGAAGAGGGTTCGACGGTGGTCGTCTATGATTGGGATTCTCAGGCCGGTCGCTTGAGTGAAAAACAGACCATCTCCACGTTGCCTGCAGGGTATGCGGGGAGCAATTTTTGTTCAGAGATTTTGGTCTCCCCGGATGGACGCTATGTTTATGCCGGGAACCGACTGCATGATAGTGTTGCGATTTTTTCGGTTGGGCAAGACGGTAGGCTCCGTTACGAGACCGAGGAATGGACTCGAGGGAACTATCCACGGAGTTTCACTTTTGATCCGACGGGTGAGTTTTTGCTCTGCTGCAATCAGCGAGCCGATCACGTAGCGGTTTTTCGAGTCGATCGAGGGATGGGACGATTGCACTTTACGGGTAACTATTTGCCGGTAGGAAATCCATCGCACGTCCTTTTTATCGATCTGCCATAGGTTTTTTTAGCGAATAATCTTGTTCATTCGCATCTCGATTAGAAGGCACTAGTCAAGCACACAAATAGCCATATGCGCTTGATGGTACGCTCCGCGGTTAATTGGTTTTGTTGGAACGACTCAAGATGAATATCTCACGCTAAAGATCGACTAGCCATCACGAAGGAGAAATTTCTTTACCAAAATCGAGTATTTAATACACCATCTCGGTAGAATCGATCCCTCACACACCACAAGCGTTCCTGGATGGGCTTTTGATGCGAGGGATTGTTGCTCATGGTGCCAATTGGAATCCGACCTACCAATGATTTTGCATTCTTGTTGACGTTCGGCTCTCCGGAAAACAAACTCGCACTCATGAGTTTGATCAATTCGATTCTGGAACTCCCGTTTCCCATCACCGATGTCCAAATCGAAAACCCTTACAATTACAAGGAATTTCTAGAAGACAAACTGTCGATCCTGGACATTCGAGCTACCGACTCTCGGGGCTGGATCTATAACATCGAGATGCAGGTCTCGGTGGTTGCCGATTTGATGCAAAGGCTGGTCTATTACGCTTGCGATCTGTACGCTGATCAGCTTCGTTCAGGATACGAATACGATCGGCTCAAGCCGGTTTTCACGATATGCGTGATTGAAGGTAAGATTTGGCCGGACGGATCTAAAGTCCATCATGCGTTTCGCTTAACGGATCTGGAATCGGGCCGGACGTTACGAAACACTGTTGAAATTCACACTCTGGAGCTTGGATGGTATAATTTCATCGAAAGTGACTTAGCCACTGCGAGCGACCAGGATCGGTGGATTTTTTGGTTGCTCTATGCTCACCAGTACGATTCCGAGACACTCCTGAGGCTCTTTCCAGAGCCTGCCTTTATCCAAGCGACCGCCACGATCGACCGAATAGCAAGGATCCACAAGGACAAAGAAATGTACGATGCTCGTGAAAAGCAACTCAGGGATCAGCGATGGATGATCAAATCCTCCCTTAAGCAGGGCCTGGAACAAGGTCTAGAGCAAGGACTAGAGCAAGGACTAGAGCAAGGTCGTAAAGAAGGCCTACAAGAGGGTCTTAAAGAGGGGATTGATTTGGGCAAGCTACTTGGCGAGATAAAACTGCTCCAAAGGATCTTAGGTTTGGAAGAGTCCAGCGACGAACAGTTGATGGCCAAAGCCCCTGCTCAGCTCGCGGCGCTAGCATCCGAACTGGGAAATCAGATACCAAAGAACCCAAGACGCTGACTTCCTAACATCGCCGCTTGTCTTTCAGGCTACAAACGACTCAAGGGATGGGCGGTTCCGTAGAACCGAC
>JAJTFC010000140.1 GCA_021298315.1 Planctomycetaceae bacterium | reverse complement strand
TTTTTCGAGTCGATCGAGGGATGGGACGATTGCACTTTACGGGTAACTATTTGCCGGTAGGAAATCCATCGCACGTCCTTTTTATCGATCTGCCGTAGTTGGTTTTTGCGAATATTTTTTCTTGAGTAATTATTGCGGCTGCTCAGTGGAACGGTACTCGTACTCGAAGGAAAGTGTTTTGAGTGTTGTCGACATATGGGCCGAATACTGGGGGTCCCGTCTCCTTGAAATGGTGATAGCCTTGAATCGATTCAAGCGTTTTCGATTACGAGTAGCAAAGCATTCAAGTAGCATTTGCGATTGAAGGTACGCTCTGCGGTTGATGGTTTTTGTTGAAACGCTCTATCACCTCGGAAAAATTTCATTACCAAAATCGGGTATTTAATACACAATATCGGTAGAATCGATCCCTCACACACCACAAGCGTTCCTGGATGGGCTACAAACGACTCAAGGGATGGTCGGTTCCGTAGAACCGACCATCCCCGAGTACTCCCCCTGCCTCTCGTTCACAGCTTTCGCTGTTCGCTCATTGATTCATCGTTGGCTCAATTTTCCCAGTTGAATTTCGGTGGTGGCGGGGCTTGAACTTTCTTGCCGCTAGCCTTCTTCAAGGGGATCGGTTCGCTCGGTTCTACTGGTGCAGGCGACTTCTGCTGGCTATTGCTCGGTTCGGTTTTCGCTGCAGGCTTCGCAGCGGTTGCTCCAGGCGTTGCTGCTTGGTTGGCCGTGCCTAAGTTCTGCGGTAGCTCACCGCGGCTTGAGAGACTCGGACGGCTAGCACCATTGGGCAAGGACCGACTGGCCGATCGCACCCGCGTTCGTTCCGAGGAATCCCAGTAAGCTTTTTCGGGCCAGAGTCCTTCCTCAAGACTGATGTTGTTGTACTCTAGCAGCGAGCCCTTGAGCATGTGGACTTCGACAATCGATTTGTTGTATTCAGACAGGGCTCGGGCATAGTTTCGACCAGCGTTAGCACGGCTTTGCTGTGCCCGAAGGAGCAAGTCCATGATCTGTTCGGCACCAGCATCCCCAGCATTGAATTTCTCTTGGTAGAGCTTCACCCAACGGTCTGCGGCCGAGAGGGCTGCAAGTTGCTCGGTCATCTGGATGTAGTTGCTGTTGAGTTCGCGAAGAACCTGGCTGATGCGATGCGTTGCTGCGATCTCTTTTTCTTCGAGCAGTGCATGATCGCGGGCAAGTGTTAGTTGTTTGTTGCGAACATCGTTGCTGGCGCGGCGTGCTCCGACCGGGTTTGGAAGAAAGTCCATGCGAACTGCGGCTTCCTGGTAGTTGCCCGAGAGGAGTTCTTCCCAAGCACTCGGTGGTGGTTCGGCTGGTTTGTTTGGTGGGTTTTGGGGAAACTCTCCGTTTCCACCTTTGTCCAATAACGAGGTACCTACACCGACGAATCGGTAGATGAAAGAGAGGTCGACATTGGCCAGCATTTGATTCTTGGCCGAGAGCAATTCGAGTTCTCTTTGCTTGATAATCCAGCGCTGACGACGCAGATCGACGCTACGGCTGAGAGTTTCGTTGATCGATTCGTCGAAATCGAACTGTGCCATACCGATAGCTGGTTTGTCCGAGGGACGAATCAGTCGACCATCGGAACTCGCCCAACCCATGAGGATACGAAGCGTTTGTTCACGACCGAAGAGACCTGGATCACCCCCGAGTGCTGCTCCGCCGGCCAAGGCTGCATCGAGCTGGGCTTGGAAATCGTGATAAGTGTACTTGGCCTGAGCCTCAGTGGTTCCTGCTGCACCTTTTTGAAGTTTCTCGTAAGCGATGTGATAAGCTTTCGCGGCACTATCGCGAGCGATTCGAGCGTTCTCCACGTTCCAATAGGATTGGTAGAGATCCCAATAGGCGAACTCGACATCTCGAACAAGGTTGCGAACGCGTTCTTCGAAGTCCACCAACGAAAGATCTTCGTTAATGCGTGCCAATACAACAGGGATACGGTTGACTGAAGTGCCTCGCCCGCGAAGCAGCGGATGTTGGACTTGGAATTCTAAGACTTGTGAGTAATCCCTGGGGAAGGCTCGTGCAATGCTCGGAGCCGATATGTTGTTTGAACTGTAGATTGACTGGGATCTTGCGGAGACGATACCACCGGTTGCCATCCGTTTCGACAGTGCCATTTGGCCAGTGGTGTCGCTGGCTTGAAACTGTGGCGGATTGAAAACGTTTCCAGGTTGGACGTTTCTCGCGCGGTCTGTTTTATTGTAGGAAAAGAATGCTGAAAACTGAGCATCGAACTCGCTGAGTGCGTCTTCGACACCTCCAACTTGGTTGGCCCGAGCTGCACCACGGGGCAAAATTCGGTTTCCGTTCTGGTCGACGGCGATCTGTTGCGGACTAGTCGTCGTCGCTGCAATCGCTGGATCGTAGACCGAGCTTTGTTGCTGGCTCGGAGTCGAAAGAATGTTTGCGGCAATATCGACGTTTTGACGCTGCGTGCCGGGGATCGTCCGGATGAGTTTGCTATTGACCAGCGCGTAGGAAACACACTCTTCGAGCGTCAGATCCAGAAACTCGTATTTCTGATTGTCCAGCGTCAGCGGCTCTAAAGCATTCGTGGCTTCGGGGAGCGGGTCGATTTCCAGATCCGGGATTTCGATCTGCTGAGCATGCTGAAGGTACTCGGCAAAATTCGCACGATCTCGAAGATAGAACGGTTGAGTCGGCTGGCAACCGGTAAGCAGCAAGCTACCGATATGCAATCCGATGAACCATTTTTGAAAGGTGCGTTTCATAAGCCGGGGATTCCCATCCAACGTGTGTCAACTAGCTGCCCCTTCTCGACGATCGAGCGTCGAGCAAACGGTGAGTTGATCCTTTGGTGTTAGGCCCCCCTAACAAGCCAGTCCAGACTACTGTCGGCACAAGTGCCGCAGCATTCCGAAATTCGCTTACCAAGGTTATCGGTCGTCCGACTGTCAAACTTTGACGATTACGAAAGAAATACCGGAATCGATTGTGCTAGCAATCTGCGAGGTTGGCTGTGAGCAACGTCCGCCGACGGCGGCGTGGCAAGAGTCGCTCATGATGTTACGATTGCTCCGATTCCAAGCGATGATTTCGGAGAAATCATCGACAATGGGTACGCCGGAGGCGGACGCCCTGTACTAGCGATACCAAGAAAAAACCCTGCCTAGGTTAGCCCAGGCAGGGTTTTTTGGGATCATGGTGTACGTCGCGCGGGGGCGACTATTTGCTAGCTAGTCAAGGAATCCGACTAGTTCTTGAGAACGGCTCGGCTGCTGAAGCTTCCGCACCGCCTTGGCTTCGATTTGACGGATCCGTTCGCGGGTCACTTTGAAGATGTGGCCCACTTCTTCGAGCGTGTAGCTGTATCCGTCACCTAGTCCGTAGCGGAGTTTGATGATTTCGCGTTCTCGGTAGCTGAGGGTTTTCAAAACCGAGTTGATGCGATTTCTGAGCATTTCTTGGCCGGCTCCGATGGCGGGGCTTTCAGCAGCGCCGTCGGGAAGCAGATCTCCGAACTGGCTGTCTTCACTGTTTCCGACTGGACGATCGAGCGAAATCGGGTAGCGGCTCATAGCTAGCACTCGCCGTGCCTCTTCGACGGTTGTTTCGGCTCGTCGTGCGGTTTCTTCGAGGGTCGGTTCGCGTCCGAGTTCTTGAAGCAACTGGCGTGAAACGTTTCGTACTCTGGACATGGTCTCGACCATGTGGACAGGGATGCGAATCGTTCGGCTTTGGTCTGCCACAGCTCTGGTGATAGCTTGGCGGATCCACCAGGTTGCATAGGTACAGAACTTGAAACCGCGTCGGTACTCGAATTTATCCACCGCTCGCATCAAACCAGCGTTACCTTCTTGGATCAGATCCAGGAAGCTAAGACCTCGGTTGCGATACTTCTTGGCGATCGAAACGACCAATCGCAAGTTGCCTTCGCTGAGTTGCTTTTTGGCTTGTTGATACTCTGTGAAAACCCGTTTGACCATCATGACGCGGTTGCGAAGTGAGGACGGGGTTTCTTGGGTAGCAACAAGGATCTGGCGGTACTCGCGACGCAGTTGTGCGATTTGAGACGGAGCGACTTGGTGGGACTTGAGGGTCGCCAAGTCGTGTCTGATTTCGTCTACTCGGGCGGACAATCGTTCCAATACTCCGATCATCGCTTCGATGCGTTGGGTTCGCAGACCGAGTTCTTCGATCAGCCGAACCGCCTTTCGGCGGCGACGTGCGAGGTTAACCCAAGCTTCGGTTCGCTTCTTCGCGGGCAAAGAGCGACTGAGCGCGTCACGGTAATCACGACGATTGCGTTTGAGCAGAACGTCCAGTGTTTTTAGATTGCTAGGTAGTCGACCCAGAATCTGGTCTTTTTCAAGTCGATCGGTCACTGAAACTTGAACCGTGCGATCGAAGGGGAGTTCCCCGGTATGGACTCTGCGTAGGATCTTGTAGGCGTACTGGATCACATAGTCGCACTCGAGAAGTTTGGTGCGGAATCGTCGTCGGGTGACTTCGATCTTCTTGGCCAAACGAATCTCTTCTTGGCGAGTGAGCAATGGGATTTCTCCCATCTGTGTCAAATACATCCGGACAGGATCGTCCGACCAAGTCTCAACATCGTCCATTCCCGATAGCAAATCGTCTTCGCTATCGAGTTGAACTTGGTCCTCGGGGATCACAACATCGACCACCGCATCGGTCAAATCATCGCCTTCTTCTTCAAGCGATAGTTTGTGCAAACCGTCCAAGTCATCAGCGCTGCGAGGCAGATCATCATCGAAATCCAACAGGCCGTCGAACAAGGTCATAATTCCTCAAACCACAAAATGAATGCAGGGAAAAGGAGTGGCTAGACTCCATAGAGTTTGCCACAGATTGTCCCGCGATGAGCAACCGAAGCAGTTTTTGCAAACCGATCAGTCCTGACAAAGGCAAGGCAAGTGTAGCACTCAAGTGGTGACTAGCGGGTCTCCTAAGTGAATTGGTAAATTTTTACGAATGGATGAAAAAAAACGCGCCTGCCCTAGCTATTTTAAAGCCGCATAACGCAACTTGGACCATGGCAAACTCAACGAAAACCTTCATAGTAGTTCGATTTTTCAAAACTACCGAAAATTTCCGAGGGAAAGTCAGGCAACTTAAGGCCCAATGAAACAAATCACCGGCCTTCGTGCGGAACACGACCTCAAAAACCGTCCTTGACGCCCGGAATGGTCACAGCGCACAAGCAGGGATCGATGGATCCCTACTTCGGTTCGCACGATTTACCCCAACCGCAATCTACCTCGTCATTCCTTGGTCGTGTTCTGAAGTTTGATACCAGCCAGACGGTAAATTGCAATCGGCTGAAGCTTTATGTGACACGAACGACTTAGTAGGATCCGATGGCGTGGATGTGGGGGTAATGAGCAAGCGACAGTGAATCCCGGTCAACTTGTCCCTCAGAAGACACCTCCCTTCATCCTGTGACAAAGCGGATCGCATCCTTTGGGTGGGGTTGACTTTGGCACCATAATTTTACCCACTCAAGGTGCTCGGTCTAGTAGACGTCCTGAACATTCTTGTCAAAACCCCTTGTCAGGATCCGTATGACCTGCGTTTTCCGCAGGGTCTCATAGATATTTCTGAGTTCTTTAGAAATCACCTTCAAGTTGCCATATTTCGGATTACCGGTGGTGATCGAAAGAGGCTTTACCGACGAAATGTTCGAACGAAACGAAACCCCCGGGGGGGATTGATCGTAGAATCGCAAAACTTACGATCTCCCATTTAGGCTTTTTAGCTCGCCAGACGACTATGCCACAATATGCTCTCGAATGTTCATGCAGTGCGACGATTCCCGTGGGGATAGCCCAAGCGGGCGGTTCGGTCGTTTGCCCCCAATGTGGTAAACTAGCCGAAGTTCCTTCCACCAAGGTTTTAAGGAGCTTGCCGGTTCTCGATGAACACCCGGGGACAGCTGCCAGCACTCAAGGGCATGCTCGGGGGGATCGTCTGGCAAAGGACCGTAAATCCTCTGGTGAGTCGGTCATGGATCGAGTGCTGCCTGCCTTTTTGCTTTGCACTGCCGCCGTTTGCCTTTTAACGGCAGCTTACTTGGGTTGGGATCGCTGGAGAGCACCGATCGAGTTTGGGCACACTGAAGAGGAGTTTTTCGCAGCCATGCATGACGAAGCCATGCACGATCCTCCCGCAAGAGTTTGGGATCACTGGCGTTACCTTGTTGAAACCGGATTACCTTCTCACGAACCTCCCCCTTACTTTGTGGTTAACGAGTATTACGAGAAACGCAAGCCTTGGCTTATCGGCTCGACCATCGCAGGCTTTTTAAGCCTTGGCCTCTTTGTCGCGATGACCTTGAGGCAGGCTGGATCCAAGAAGCGAAGCGTTTGACATCTAAGAGTTGGCGATGAACCATCAAGCCGATCGCACTCGGGAGTGCAAACCCGTCTATCGCAGATTCGTGTTGGCCGCAGTCCTGCTTCATCTGCTTGCGGTCTTGGCCGAACCCCTGGCGTTTTTTTCCCGAAGCGACTTTCAAGTTGCTCCTGAGTTTTTTGGGCTCCGACAAACCTTAGCTCCCTACGTCGAGTGGATGTACCTCGATCATGGTTACTTTTTCTTTGCTCCCAACCCGGGCCCCAGCCATTTAGTTGCGATCCAGCAGAAGAATGATGAGGCAAACTCGCCGCGACGTCTAAAGTCCGATGCGAGGTTCTTCCCGGATCGCAAATCGCAATGGCCCAGGCTCCTGTACCATCGCTATTTCATGCTCTCGGAGTTCTACAACAACTCCTTTGCACCCACTGAACTTTCCGAACAAGACAAAACGGATCGTATGTTCGTTGAACGCTGGGAGTCGGATCGAAGATTTTACGAATCCCTACAGAGTTCGATCACCAAGTCGCAATCGGTTCGCCGTGGGCTCGTGGGGCTCGAATCTGATCGCATCGAGTTGCTCAGGATCGAGCGACCTTTACCCAGCCCCGAGCAGGTCCATCGATTAGGGCGACGAATAAGCGACTCGCGGGATTTGATCGTGCTGCCCGAGGGCCTAGAGACTCTCGTTCCCCCAACTGTCTCAGGGGTTCCATGATCGAACTCGAACGCGGACCAACAGGTGCTATGGCAAGCAGGTGGAACGATTTTTGGGAAACGCTCGATCGTTTCTTTTTCAAGCCCACTGACGCAAGGATCCTTGCTCTGATCCGTATCGCCACGGGCCTGATGATCGCTTATATCCACTTGGTGTGGCTCTTGGGCCTCGAGAGTTTTTTTGGCACTGAGTCGCTTTTGGATGACCAAGCATTGGCGATGCTCCACCGTAACGCCTGGAAGTGGAGTTATCTCAACGGCCAAGAGCCGCTTTGGTTTGCCTGCTTGCATGAAGTCATCGCATTAGGATCAGGTCTTGCCATGGCTCTAGGATGCTGGACGCGTTGGACGACTGTGATAGCTTGGTTTTTAACACTTATGACGGCCCATCGCTTGGCACCGTTTCTTTTCGGACTCGATCAGATCGTGTTGATGCTCTCGATGTATCTATCGATCTCACGTTGCGGTGATTCCTGGAGCCTAGATCAGCGATTTGGGCTGACGCAGACCTTCGACAAGCATTGGCGAAATACGCTTGCAACGCGACTGATCCAGTTGCATCTTTGTGTTATCTATTTCTTCGGCGGGCTTGGTAAGGCTCGAGGTTGGATGTGGTGGGATGGGACTGCCATGTGGTACTCGGCAGCTTCCTATGAGTACCAGTCGTTGGACATGACTTGGATTGGTCGATACCCGACTCTTGGCTCGATCCTTACGCATGCGACGCTGTTTTGGGAAATCACCTACGCGGGACTGGTCTGGCCGCGACTGACCCGACCCTGGGTGCTTGCCATCGCTTTGCTTGTTCATGCCGGTATCGCAATCTTCCTAGGGATGATCACCTTCGGAGCGATGATGATCGTTGCGAACTTGGCTTTCCTGGTTCCAAGCCAACCAGGGATTAAATCTGCGGCTATTCGGGAGCCTTGCGGTGCTTCGAATTGAAGATCTTTGCATCAAACGGATCGGCAGGATCCTTGGGTTTGTTTTTAGCGATCTTTTCTAATTTGCGAATCTCCTCTTCGATTTCCGCTAGATCGCCCGCATCGATCACCACAGAACCTGCGCCGTTTTTAGCCGGTTTGGACAATTTCGGCGCCGAAGAAGCAACGGCCGACTGAGCCGCTGGAGGCGACTCGGCTGTTGCCAAGTGGTTGGCTTGGACGACAGCATTCGGCTGCGTCTCGCTGGGTACTTTGGGTTTGATGCTATCGAGCGACTGGATCCATTTGGAGATGCGATCCAAGTGCAAGCGGTCTTCTTCACGCTGCAGATTGAAACTCGCATTGCGTTGGGTGCCGTGAGGTTTCACTGCGAAATGGAGCAAGTCGGATTGGTCGGGGCGATCCGCATCGATGAATCGCAAGACATTTTCCAGGTTGCGTTCGTTGAGCGAAGCGGCTTGCTGGCCCACAGGTTGGAAAACCTGGAATTGATTCTTTGACAAGATTCCGTGGCAACCGGACTGGCCACAGCGTGAAACCACAATGGGTGTAAGTTCGGTTTGAAAGCTTCGTCGCAGATAGCCAGGAACGGCATGGATAGGAAACGCCTCCTCGGAGGCTATGGTCTTGTCGGCATGTGGCATGGGCTTCGGTATATTCGCGCTGGCTTGGACAACCTGTCCAGAGTTCGATGCCAAATGATTCTTTTTGTCGTGGGATTCGATCGTCGGAGGTTCAATGCCTTGCTGAGCCATCGCTCGACGCACGTCCTCGTCGGCAAGCAGAGCTTGTTTGAGTTGAAGATCGAGTTGTTTGAATTTTGGATTATCGCCTGCTTGTTTTTCAAGTTCCAGATAATGCTCGATGGCTTGATCAAGCATCCCATTTTGGATGCACCATTGTGCAAGATGCCAGTGCTCGCCTGTTCCCCATTTGCGGATGGCTCGCGTTTGGTATTTGTAGAGCGACTCCATCGTCGGTCCGATGAAGAGGATTTGCTTTTTAACCAACGTGACTTGTTTGCCTTTGTCCATCACCACCGTGACCGAATCGGCCTGGGGCTTGATGAAGCCATGGATGACTGCCCCGTGCTGAAGCAAAACAAAACCGTCACCATAAAAGTTCAACGGAGAATTCGAACCAGCAGTCGATCGTGACGCGAATACTTCGCATGGAACCTAGCAATTTCTTGCTCTTTAGTGCAAGTCGGATCGTGAGGCTTTGAGTTGCTCGGGCTTTTCCGGGTAACTTGGGTGTTCTAGGGGGCTTGGGTGCTATGAGCGTTTTTCCCAATCAATTACACTGGGCCGCTAAGCTTTGGAAAGCACGAATTCGATTTAGGAACGGAGAAAACGATGATCAAAAAATGGATTCCAGTTAGCCCGCAGTTTGCTTTGGGCCTTCTGGGGCTTTTCGGGGCGATGAGCAAGCCGATTTACAGTCAACTCCCTGAGGATCCGGCACTTTGGAACTCGGTCAATCGTTCCCTGGGCGAACTGGATCCGACGAAATTCCCGGACATCGCAGCGGCCCGAGCAAGACTCGATCAGCAAATCGTCAACTTTGAACGGTATCTGGACTCCTCGCCGACCCAAGGCCCCTTGTGGAAAGATTTTCTCAAGTGGGACACTCTGCAAAAGGAGCTTGCTCAGGAGACGCCCAACCCCGAGACCCTCAACGACCTTGAAAAACGTTTTCGGCAAAATTACTCAGGGCTCGAATACTCACCGTTTGTTGGTCTTCGAGATGCCCTCTCGAAATACGTTCAAGAGGCCCGCATCTCCCGAGACCCCGATACGACTTTGCAGATCCTAAAAAATCGACTCGCGAAAATCTCCGAGCGAATGCAATTGCCCGACATGCGTCGCGATCCCAAAGCCGTTCATGATTTGGCCCAACTCGTCAGTTACATGAAGCAAGCCAACCAAAGTCCTGATTTCGTTTCGCGAGTCCTGACGAAATACTCTCAACCGAACATTCGCGCGATCGTATCGGATGACTTCCTCAAGAAAGCTTTCTCCAGGCCTGTCGATCAAGCCAATCCGGTCAACGAAGTCATCTTGGGTACGACGATCATCGGCCAGAGCATTCTCTGCGGAAATGTCTCGCCGACGCTCGTAGATAACCCGAACCAAGCCACCTTGCGGTTGCTCATGAATGCGGATTTCGCAAGTCAAAACAAGGGCTATAACCGCGGAGTGGTGCTCAATACGACAGGTACAGCCGACGTGGTGGCTTGCGAAACGCTCACCCTGGGCGATAGCGGTCTAGTAGCCCTGGGCGATACGGGTGCGGACGCACAGCTATCGACAACGATTCAAAGCATCGAGCATCGTTTGAAGCTCGTCCGAAAAATCGCAGCCAAACAAGCATCGAAGAAAAAGCCGCAAGCCGACGCGATCGGCGAGGCTCGGATGGAAAATCGCATCCGCACGCAATTCCATGAGCAACTCACGCAACAACTTTCGGAAGCCAACCGCCGACTTCGAGAAGCCATGGAGTCGCCTCTGATGAGTCGCTTGGGCATTTCCAAGCCGCAGCGAAACTCCTGGAGCCATCCAACCGAGATGGGACTTCAATGGAAAGTCCAAGCCGGTACTCAGTTGGCCGCCGATCTCCCCTGCCCTTTTCCAAGCGACCCCTGCGGTTTGACCCTGCAAATCCACGAGTCGGTCGTTGCCAATCTGCTCGATCCGGTCTTGGCCGGTCGCATCCTGCGAAGCGAAGAAATGGGTGCTTATACGGCCCAATTCGGGGATGTGGCCAAGGGAATTCAACGCAAGGAAGAAGATGGCCCTTGGGCTATCACCTTGAACAGTTTCCAACCTGTCGAAACCGTATTCGACGATAACTTGATCAAGTTCCGAGTCAGCACCCAAAGACTCGAGCGTGAGGATCAGTCGCTGCCCCATACGGCCACGGTCGAAGCGTCCTACAGGCTCGTGCAAGGTGATACCGGAAAAGTGCAACAGGGAGCGCGAGGCGTTGTTCTCCGCACATTCCTCAAAAACAAGTTTGAGCAATTGTTTCGAGAGAAGTTGTTCGATAGCCCCATCCGATGGTCCGACCGGCTACCAGAACAATTCAAAGATTTGCAGTTGTGTGCCGTCGGGATTGACGACGGTTGGCTACAACTGCAAATTCGCTAGAGCCGATCAGGAGTCGGTGGAACTATGTTTAAGAACCTAGGTAATATCGCCAACTTGATGAAAGCCTTCGGGCAACTTCCTGAAAGGGCTGCGAAACTCAAGCAGCAGATGGAAGCCACGCGGATTCGAGGCCGTGCCTGCGAAGGTGATCATCAAGTGACCGTCGAGGTCAGTGGACTCGGACAAGTGCATGAGGTGGATATCTCAAGTTCCCTGTTTTCGCCCGAGCATCGGTCGCTTGCTCAAAGATTGACCCTCGAAGCAACCAACCACGCGGTCGCGCAGGCCAAGTTGATGCATGCTGATTCGATCCGGGAATTGACCCAAGGGGTCGATATCCCCGGGCTTGAAAAAGTCATCCAGGACATGACGCAATAGTTTACCGAGGCAAACTTTTCAGCAACCTTTTAAGCGACGGAGTGGTGGATTATGCCCATGGAAAATTATTCTCGATACCAGCAATCGGTAATCAAGAACTTCTACAAGAATCGCGATGCCGTTTCGTTGCAAAGAGCTCAGGAGTTGCTCACCGAGCTGTACTTAGCAGAGGGCAAGAAGAAGGAAAAGGTCTGGGAAAGCTTGTTTACCAATCTAGAGCGCATGGGTGTTCCTGCCGATCAGATCGAGCATCTGCGCAAGGTTCGTAATCCCGAGCTCGTTGCTAAGCTCATCGAGCAAAAGCTCTAGCCTGCTTTGCCCCGATAGATCTTCAAAGTAGGAGCGATTGGGGCTGGGGCTTGCATCGAGATGCTTTCGCAAGGCGTTTCGCTAAGGAATTCTCGAAGCAGTTCGGTGGCCACGTCCAGATCGCATCGGCTCTCTTTGGTTTGATCGTTTGTCCAGCGGTCTGCACCCCAACCTGCCAGTAGGATCGCTTCTCCGGGGCGACTCGATCGGATTGCCAGTTCGATAGCAGCCCGACGATTTGGAACTATTTGGACAGCCGCAGGTCGTTCGCAACCGTCGAGGACTTGCCAAATAGCTTTCTGGCCGAATCGAATGCTGCGGCGGCTTTGGGTCAAGATCACGTAGGAGGCCGAGCGTTCGAGGACACGTCCGTAGGCGGCAAGTTGTTCGGGGGTGGCAGCCTCGGGGACTTCGGCCACGCAAGTAACCGGAGTTCCATTATTGGATGCTGCATGGAGAGCCACGGCCAGTCGATCGGGTTGATCGGCCGAGTCGATGTAGACTTTGACATCGTGTTCCACAGGGACACGTTGCATACGGCCCGGGATGCGTTGGAGTCGTTCGATGCCGCAGACCGTTTCATAGAGTTCCAGTCCTAGCGAGTAGCCGACGGCCACCGCGCAGAGCATGTGTCGGGCGTTGTGATCACCCAGGATGGTGCTTGTTAAGGGTGCGATGCAGTTGCCTGCCGAGAGCATCAGCGATTGCTCGCCGACCATCGATCGCAAGCGTCGGCCTTGAACATCCGCATCGGCATCAAGTCCGTATCGGATCGCTTCTGGACAACTGCGGCTTGCCCAGCGGTTCAAACGAGCATCGTCGGCGTTGCAGACCACGACACCGTGTTCTTTGAGTTGGCCAAGTAGGCGTCCCATCGCGTTTTCGATACCGCGGGCTTGGAGGCTATCGCAGCGTTGGGTTCGACGCAGGCTGGTAAAGACCAGGACATCGAATTCGATCCCTGCGGTGGCATGGGATTGGAGCATCTCGTCGGTGATCTCCAAGATAGCGGCTGGGGTTTTTTCAAGGGTGCTTTGTTTGAGCCATTGGGCGAGCGTCAGTGCATCTGCGGTCGGTTCGGCCATCAGTCCGGTTTGCTGTCCGGTCGAGCCACCGAGGGTGGTGTGGTAAGCGACCGACTTACCGATCTTCTTGAGCATCGAAGCGATCATCAGGCAGGCGGTTGTTTTACCGTGGGTACCGACGACACCGATGGTAAGAATTTTGTTGCAAGGGTTTCCGGCAAGGTGCATCGAGAGTTTTCCGAGGGCATCATGGACATTAGGTACGATGCATTGGGGCATGGGGGTGGGCAGATACTGTTCGGTCAAGATACCGACAGCCCCGTGGGCTTGGGCTTTGAGGACTTCTTGTTCAGGGGAGGCCCAAGGATTGGTGCCTGAGGCGAAGATCCAGTTTTCCAGGTGGGAGTCTGGGTGTTGGTCGCAGGCTTGGCAAAGGATGTCCTCGGCCCCGATGAAATTTGCGTTTGGGAAAATGGATTTAAGCGAGATCGAGAGAAAAGAAGAGCGGTCCACTTGGCGAGGCCTCCATGCCTGATCGAGTCGCGGATAAATTTGTTTCTTGGGTCTTGGTTTCGGGCTTATGATCAACTTGTCCCAATCGAGGGTTGTTCGTCAAGTCGAATGTTGGATCAAGTTGCGGTAGTTTTCAAAAAGAACGCAACTTGTTTTTTGCTAGCAAATGCGTTCTTGTTTAGCGACCCATCGTTCACCGGCTGTCTACATTGTTCAACGGCTGTCCTCAGCCGTTTCCCGAGTCGCTTTAGCGACGCGTCTTCATTCCGAAGTTTGTAGGGTACGTGAAGCGATCCACGGAGCACTTAAAGGAATATCGAGGCGCAATCCGATGTCGTTATTGGTTCAAGTCACCCTTGTGCACAGATCGCGAAACGTACCATCTGGCGCGATAAGAAACCGCCGTTCAAAGGTTGGTTAACTTATCCGCTTGAACAACCAAGTGTTTTCGGCTCACCGATTCATCAACTCCGTTTCAGCGTACATCAGCGGTTGGGGAGCAAGCTTTAGGCTTCAGGGGAAGCAGCCAAAGAGCCAGGTGCGATTGAAGTGCGCTATCTCTCATGAAGATGAACAATTGTGCTGTGCCGTGGAGAGTCTCTGCCCGACGCTGGCGCTCGTCGGCTAACAATGCGAAACTTAGTGTGTTTTCGAACACTGCATCAGCGTTCATCAGCGTTTATTAGCGGTCCTTGGCTGTTCATCAGCGGTCGTTGGCTGCTTATCAGCGGTCTGGTTTTATCTCAAGCCCATCTTTGTTTACGGGATACAAAGCCTCCTCGCTAAGCAGTTTCCTAAACATCCTGCGACGCAACTCCTCTCCCAAATTCGGCTCAACTTCGACTAAATCGTTCTGCTCATAAGGATCGTTGCTCAAATCAAAAAGTTGCATGCTCGGTCGGTCTTTTTCCGGCTGGTAGTGATAAACCAGCTTCCAGTCACCTTGCCGATACACCGTGAAGTAATTGCTGCGATGCGGAGCATGAGGAAAATGCATCAAAAACTCTCGGTCCTTTACCTTGTGTTCGCTCGATAAAAAAAGCGGCTTAAGCGAACTTCCGTCGACCGCATGCCCCTCGGGTACGTCGAACTCTACCAACTCGGCGATTGTCGGAAACAGATCGTAGATCGCGGCCCAACCCTTGCGTATCTGGCCCGCAGGTGTTGGCAGACGTATTTGCCAAGCGGTCTCGGCGGATTTGGCCCAAGCTGCAATGAATGGAACTCGCATTCCACCTTCGTAGTGGGACCCCTTCTTACCCCTTAAAGGGGCCGAACTTCCAACTGCATGCGGTTCGCCTATTGGTGCATCCGAACCGTTATCCCCTAAGAAAAAGACTAGCGTGTTCTCGGCAATCCCTAACTCTTCAAAACAATCAAGCATCTGACCCAACGAATCGTCCATCCCTCGAATCAGCGACGCAAACGCTAAGGCTTGCTTCGAATACTCGCCAGTGGCATCCTCCACCGGAAACTTGGGGTCCGCCTGAAACGGTGCATGCACGGCGTAATGACAAAAGTTCAAAAAGAATGGCTTGCCTGCCTGCACACTCTCCCGCACATGCTTTTTGGCTTCACGCGTAAGGGCCTCGGTCAAAAAAATCTCTTCTCCATGATACGCTTCCAAACCGGGCACCGGATGCTTGGGGTCCTTGCCCTCGTTCCCAAAATTCTTGGTCCCGTAATAGCTACCCGGTTGACCGATCGATGAGCCCCCGACGTTGATGTCAAAACCTAAGTTCTTCGGATCGCTGCCGACACTGTTTCGAGGCCCAAAGTGTCCCTTGCCCACATGGATCGTCCGATAACCGCTTTGCTGCATTAATCGAGCTAGGGTAACGCTCGAACGATCCATCCCCTTCCAGTTCCAATCCTTAGGGCCTGATGGGCCCCGATTGTTCGCATCGGGATTGATCCAAGTCGTGGTGCGATGCCGAGCGCTATTTTGGCCGGTCATTAACGAAACCCGAGAAGGCGAACATACGCTCATGGCATAGAACTCGCTGATACGAACTCCAAGCTTTGCTAATCGTTCCATATTCGGGGTCTGATACCAACGATTCAGCGGATGTTCGGTAGCCTTCCCTTGCTGGTCTAAGAGAAACGGAACGGACGTGTCCATGACACCCATGTCGTCGACGAGCACGATCATGATGTTGGGCTTGGCCGGCCCCTGCCCCATCGCGGAATCGACGCCGACAAATAACATCCCTACAGCGATAAAGGCTTTCGCAAGGGTCTTGATCATGCTCGGTATCCTAAATCATGGTGCGAGTGATGTTGCAAGTGGAATCCCATAAGGCTCTGAGCCTTCGACCCAGCCATAGCGACGATCGGCTTGGACGTTCTCGAAACTCTGCTTTTGGCCACCCCAGAGACACAAGCGGCGAGTGTGGTGATCCAGGAGAGTGGTGCCCATGTGCTTATCCCATAGCGCGCTGTTTGTCTTTCCAAACGTCGCGGATGATATCGGTCAGATGGTAACTAGGTGAGTAGTCGATGGCCTTTTTCAGACGACTTAGGTCTGGGACACGGCGTCGGATGTCTTCGAAGTCGTCGTCGTAAGCTTCCGAGTACGATTGGAATTGAATGCTCGCGTTGGGATTGACGATCGAGATGACTTGTTTGGCTACATCGAGGATGGAAACCGGAGAGTCCGATCCGATATTGTAGATGTGTCCGAAGCAATTTGGTTTTTGCATCAGTTGTGTCACGGCATAGACCACATCGTTCACATGGGCAAAACATCGTGTTTGCTGTCCATCGTCGTGAACCATCAAAGGCTTGTTTTGCATGGCCGCTTCGACGAAACGGGGTAAAACCATTCCATAGGCTCCGGTTTGACGCGGTCCGACGACGTTGAAGAACCTGCCGACGACGATTTGCATTTGGTGTTCGCGGACGCATGCCATGCACAGGAACTCATCGATCGCTTTGCTGGCTCCGTAACTCCATCGCGGCTTGGTCGTAGGTCCAAAGACCAAGTCGTCCGATTCGTTCCAAATCGGTTTTGGATTTTTTCCGTAGACTTCGCTGGTGCTAGCTAGAAATAGTGGGATTGGTTTACCCGCTAAATGATGTCGCCGCAGTTCGTCAAGCAGCAGTTGGGTTGGATAGATGTTGCGGTGGATGGTCTGCGTAGGCTGCTTGGCAATCAGAGCCACACCGACGGCGGCCGCAAGGTGATAGACGGCGTCGACACCATGACAGGCCTCTTGGACACAAGCCGTTTTGCCAAGATCCGAGCAGATGACCCGCAGCTTTGGATTCGATTCCAAGTGCTCGAGGTTCCTGCGACTTCCGGTACTGAAGTCGTCGACCACGATGACTTCCTCACCACGATTGAGAAAAAATTCGGTAAGGTGGGAGCCGATGAAGCCACCACCTCCGGTGACCAAAATTCGCATGAAGTCGATCCAGGGCTGAAAAATTGAGGCGTAATTGCTAACCTTGCAAGCTCCTCATTGTACCTGCTGTCCCGGGTTTGCAACGAGAAAACGCCCCTTAGGAAGCCAGCTCGTTAAACTTTGCCGGGTTTGTCGTTTGTACCGTTAAGGGGTGAGCCCTAAGGGGATTCCATTTGAGTCGACCGTGATGGGAGTCCGAAGTTAGATCGACGGAAATGGGCTCGGAGGCCCGGGGTTTCTCAAGCCCCGTCGATTCGGTACAGTCGATTCGGTACATTGGAGCGAGTTTTAGCGATCGTTTCGGCGCTCTTTTTCGCGTGCCAAGTTGAAAAGTGCAAAGACCATCAAGGGAATGCTGGGTATGAAGAAGAATCCTTTTTCCAAAGCCAATCTGCTGAGTATTTTGGCTTCGATGAGTTTTGTGGGTTTGGTGACCACCTGGACCGATACGGTTGTGGCTCAAAACCGCCAGCCCCCGCAAGCCAATCGCCCAGGTAAACCCAACCCTCAGCAACCTCCTCAAACGCCTGCCGCGAGTCGGAAGATGACCGACGAGGAAAAGCGCAAGGAGCGGCTTCGGGCTCTTTTTGCCGACGCAGCCAATGCCCAAAACAACGGGGCCTATTCCTTGGCGATGGAGCAATGGCAAAAGCTGATCAAGGAGTTTCCAAACGATCCGCTTACTTCGAGCGCTCGCTACTATCTGGGGCTTTGTTACCAAGAACAATCTCCACCGGACTACGCCAATGCAGCCGGTGCGTTTCGAAAGGCACTCGAAGACAAAGAGCTTAAGGAACAAGAAGAGGCTCTGGTGAACCTGGGATGGTCTTTGACTCAACTCGGAATATCTTCGGTTGAGGGGGCAAGTGTCGGTTCCGACTCGGACAAAAATGCCAAGGGATCGTTGGTTGAAGCATCGCGGGTCTTCGCATCTTTCTTGGACAAGTATCCCGATAGTCCATCAGCCGATCGCGCGATCTTTTACGCGGCCGAGGCTGAGTCCCGTTTGGGCAACACCGAGAAAGCCGTCGGGCTTTACAACCAACTGGTACAAAACAAAAAACTCGCTAAGTCCCCGTTAATCCCAGAGGCACTATTTGCGTTGGGGTTTTCTTACGAAGAGCTCAAACAGCCCAAGCTTGCGAGCGAGAACTACGACGCCTTGATCAGCCAACATGCAAAGCACCCGCTTGTGCGCGACGCAAATGTTCGCTTGGGTGAGATCGCTTTGCAGATGGATAAGCCTGAGCAAGCCGCCGCGAGATACGAGAAAGTGATCGCCTCGCCGGACTTCAAGAAAGCCCCTTTGGCCGACTATATCTACTCGCGGTATGCCTGCGGCGATGTTCCCGAATTCCAAGTACGCGCAGGGTGCTTCGCTATCGATGGCCCAAACGCTCATGAGGGACAAAAAATATCCGCAAGCCGAGGAAGCTTTCAAGCAAGTGCTTGCTTTGAAGGATGCCAAGGCGATTGAAGCGGCTCACTGGTTATGTCAGCTTGCGATTCTCCAAAATCGTAAAGATCAAGTGGTTCCCATTGCGCGCGAAGCTCTCAGTTGGGCCGAGCAGATTCCTGCGAAGGATTCAACACCGGCGGTTAAGAGCCAAATCGGATTGCTGAAGATGGATTTAGCCGATGGGCTCTTTTTGAGTGTCGATGGCAAAGCGGAAGCTAGAAAACTATTCGAACAGATCGCACTCGAGAGCAACGACGAAATCGTTTCGCCAAGGGCTACTTACAACGCGGCCTTTGCAGCATTGCAGACGGGTGATTTGCCCGAAGCCCTGCGATGGGCAGAAGCCTTCGAGAAGCGATTCGCTAAAAATGAGCTCGCCGTCGATGTCGGTTATGTGCGAGCCGAAGCATTGCTGCAGCGCGGCGAGCACCCAGCGGCAAGCGATGCATTCGAGAAGCTTGTTTTGTCGGCTAAAGACCATCCATCGAGAATGGCTTGGGAACTCCGAGGAATCACGGCGGTGTATCTTGCAGGCCAGCCCGAAAAAGCTTTGACTCGGCTCGATACGATTTTCAAAGCGGGAGAGAACCCTGCGATTCAAGCCAATCCAGCTATGCTTGCCGAAGCCAGGTTCCTCCAAGGGGCTTGCATGCTCAAAATGAGCAAGCCTGATGAGGCTATTGGGGCTTTGGAAAAATCGCTGCAGGTGAGCTCCAATTGGGGGCAGGCCGACGAAGTACTCCTCGTGTTGGCCCAAGCCTATGAGGCTAAGCAGGACAAGGCCAAGGCAAAATCGATCTTGGAGCGATTGCTCAAGGACTACCCTAAATCGCGATTCAAAACACAAGCGGAGTTTAGGTTGGGGCAAATCTCGGCCCAGGCTGGTAAGCCGCAAGAGGCGATCGACTGGTATGCGCGTGTGATCGCGCAAAGCGGCGATTCGAACTTGCGAGATTTCGCTAGATTTGATACCGCGTATTTGCTCATTCAGCAGAATCAATACGACAAAGCCCAGGTCTTGGTCGAACAAGTCATCGAATCGACTAAGAATGTTGGGCTGGCTCAAGAAGCTACGGTGGCCAAGGCGATTTGTCTGCGGCAAGCAGGTCAGATTTCTGAGTCGATCGGGACTTTGACCAAGCTCATCGAGCAAGGGCCAACCAAGGGAGCGTTGGTCAAGGGACTATACGAGTTGGGGGTAGGATATGTCGCCGGTGAGAAATACCAAGCCGCTGTGGGGGTGTTTGATCGGATTGAAAAAGAGTTCCCAGAGTATACGTTGATGGATCGGGTTCTCTTCGAGCGAGCTTGGGCACAGAAAGAACTCGGGAACATCGATCATGCGAATCGATCCTTCCGTGCGATCGCTGAGAAGTTTCCTGATAGTCCTGTGGCGGCCGAATCCTATTTCCACGTGGGCCAAGCGGAGTTTGAGAATTCCAGTTTTGAAACTGCTGTGAAGGCTTACACCGTTGCGGCAAGTAAATCAGCTAGCAAGGAGTTGCAGGAGAAGTCAATTTACAAGATTGGACTGGCCCTTTATCAACAGAAACAATACGAGCAAGCGGCCAAGCAGTTCGGTAAGCAATTGGGTGAGTTTCCCAAGGGTGAGTTGGCTCTGGATGCAAGGCTCATGATCGCCGAGTGCGCGTTTAAGGCCCAGCAGTATGCATCGGCGATGATCCATTACGATTCGGCCCGAAAGGCGCTCGAGAGCAGCCAAGATCGGGTCGGGATTCAGGAGCAGGTTCAATCGCTGATCTATCTGCATGGAGCTCAAACGGCAAGTGAGCTCAAGAAGTGGGTTGACGTAGATGCTTGGGTCACTGCGATGGCCAAGGTGGTTCCGGATTCAAGCTTATTGCCGATCGCTCGATACGAGCAAGCCGTTGCCTTGCAGAATCTCAAGAAGGCCGACGAGGCTCTAAAACTCTTTGAGTCCCTTGCAGAGGAGCAACGCAATGAGCTTGGGGCTCGCGCACGGTTCATGGAGGGAGAGTTGTATTTTGCACAGAAGGAGTATGCCAAGGCGGTTCAAACGTTCCAAAAGGGGATGTACGGGTTTGGGGGAACGCAAGCACCTGCGGAGGTCAAGAATTGGCAGGCACGGTCAGCTTATGAAGCTGGCCGTTGCTCCGAGGTGCTTATCGGTGAATTAACCGGCGAGAGGCGTAAGAAGGCGATCGACACGGCCAAGTCCTTCTACGAGTTTTTGCTTGCAAGCCATGCAGAGCACGAGTTAGCTCGTCAGGCTCAGGATCGCATCAACGAATTGTCCAAGTAGGAACAAGTTTTCGGTCAAACTTAGGATTTATCCTGCGAACACCGAACATCACGGGTTCTGCGGAGCATTAGAAATTCTCCGCCGCTTGTAATGTCGTGATTTGATTGAGCTATAATGCGCGGGTGTGTTTGACTTTGGTACATCTGACCTCGAAGCGATTCTTGAGATCGACGCATGTTCCCACCTAAGCGATCTTCCCTGTTGTTTGTCGCATTGCTCATGAACGTTGTTTGGGGGTTTTGTGTTGCGATTGCAGCTGACTTTGAAAACGAAATCCAGCCCTTGCTGACTCGGTACGGATGTAATTCAGGAGGCTGCCACGGGAAAGCCAGTGGGCAAAATGGGTTTAAGCTTTCCCTTTTCGGATTTGATTCCCAGGCTGATTATGAGGAGATTGTCGATCGCGCCCGAGGCAGGCGAGTCAATGTTGCTACCCCAGAGCAGAGCCTGCTCCTTCTGAAATCGATTGGCGCAGTACCCCATGGTGGAGGAACTCGATTTGCACCGACGAGCCAAGCTTATGAGGTTCTCAGGCAATGGATCTCCGACGGAGTGCCGCCAGCCTCACCAACGGCACCACGACTCTTAGCGATTCGAATCGAACCGAGCGAGAGGTCTCTTGGCAGTGGAGATCAAGTCAGTCTCCGTGTGATGGCTTCTTATAGTGATCAGCAGGAACGTGATGTTACCAAGCATTCGGCGTTTGCGAGCAATTTGGATGTGGTTGCAAGTGTAAGCGAAGAAGGTGTTGTGACTGCTGGCAAGGAGTCTGGTGAGGCGACCGTCATGGCTCGATTCATGGGTCAGGTAGCAGTATTTACCGCCATACTCCCACATGGTATCCCTCTGGCTCAGATCGATAACTTTCCCGCACGCAACTACATCGATGAGCTAACGATTGCTAAGTGGAAAAAGTTGGGCTTAACACCAACGCCAGTTTGTGATGATTCGACATTCATACGGCGTGTTACTCTGGATGCTAATGGACGCTTGCCAACGGCCAAAGAAGTTCGGGAATTTCTAGCCGACCAAAATCCAAATAAACGAGCAGAGTGGATTGATCGGTTGTTGGACGCTCCCGAGTATGCGAGTTATTTTGCCCTCAGGTGGGGTTCTGTTCTTCGCAATTCAAATCTTGCAGGTGCCGATCAAGCGTCTTATGCATTCCATAATTGGCTCAAGGATATGTTGGCGCGCAACCGCCCCTACGACGAGTTTGTCAGAGGCATCATCGCCGCTAGTGGTGAATGGCAAGATGCTCCTGCCATCAATTGGTATTGGCAAAGCCGAGACGACCAGTTGCATCAAGTAACTGCTGATACAGCCCAAGTTTTTTTGGGTCAGCGATTGCAATGCGCCCGGTGTCATCATCATCCATACGAGAAATGGAGCCAGGATGATTATTATGGTTTGGCGGGTTTTTTCACACGTTTGGGGCGAAAGAGTTTTGGGCAACCACCACCTTATTTTGCCTCCCCGACCGCCACGACCGGAGAAAAGAATCCTCGAACAGGTAAGGTGCCTGACCCTCGATATCTAAGTGGCGAGGCAGCAGTATTTTCAGCCGAAGAGGATCCGCGGCATGGATTGGTCGATTGGATGGCCAAGCCGGAGAATCCGTTCTTTGCCAAGTCCTTGGTCAATCGACTTTGGGGCCATTTCTTCGGACGAGGGTTGGTGCACGAGGTCGATGACATGAGGGCAACCAATCCAGCATCCAATCCTCAACTTTTGGATGCATTGGCAAAAGATTTTATCGACCATCAATTCGACATGCAGCATATTTGCCGAGTCATGCTCAATAGCAGCGTTTATCAGCTTGGTAGCGAACCGACCGAGGGCAATCAGAAAGACAGGCAGAATTTTGCGAGATACTACGGTCGGCGGATGATCGCGGAAGTTTTTTTGGATTCCGTCGATCAAGCCACTGGAACAAAAACGAAATTCAACGGTGTGGCCAGTTCAGCTCGAGCCGTCGATTTGCCGCATGAGAATTTTGGATCCCATTTTCTCGATACTTTTGATCGACCTCGCCGCGTGACTGGATGTGAATGCGAACGCTCTAGCGGTGCAACATTGGCTCAGGTTCTGACGTTGGCCAACAGTGACGAGATAGAGAGCAAAATAGGTGATGCTCAGGGAGTCATCACACGATTGCTCAAGGACCAGAGATCCTTTGATGAAATTGTCGATGAATTGTATCTCGGGTCACTGAGTCGCTTTCCGACGAGTGACGAGAGAATCAAAACCAAGTATTTTGTTGATGCAGTCGAGAACAAAACCGAAGCTTATCAAGATCTGCTATGGACCTTATTGAACTCACGCGAGTTCATGTTTAACCATTGAAAAAGGGAGCTAACAATGCTCGAAATCCAAGGAGTCCGTGACGGCAGTTACGACGATAACCCTAGTTTTGCGAGGGGAATTGCGCCAGGTGCCTCTCGCCGAACATTCATGAAGATAGGCACCCTTGGGGGCGTGGGCTTTGCGGGCCTGACGCTTGCGGATCTGCTCAGAATGCAGGCTCTAGCTCAGGAACCAACAGTTGCTAAACGGAAGAAGTCGGTGATTCTTGTTTGGCTCGCTGGCGGCCCTAGCCATATCGACATGTATGATTTAAAGCCCCAAGCGCCATCGGAGATTCGTGGAGAATTCCGCCCTATCCAAACGAATGTCTCAGGCATACAGATCAGTGAACACCTCCCCTACCAAGCTCGTATTATGGATAAGCTTGCGATCGTTAGATCGGCTTACCATACCAATGCTGGGCACGGTATGGGTAGTCAATGGATGTTGACCGGATACCAGCCGACGATCGAAGTCAACGACAACATCTATCCATCGTGTGGAAGTGTCGTTGCAAAGATGAAGGGCCCCAACGAACCGGGATTGCCTGCTTACGTCAACTTGCCGAGATTGCTACCTCTTGGCAAGGCTGCGTATCTTGGAGCTTCTTACAATCCGTTTTCTCCTGATAGCGATCCCAATCAGGATTCGTTCGCAGTCCGAAATTTGAAGTTGCCGGGGCAAGTCCCCATCGCGCGTTTGGATCGCCGTCGCGTCTTGCTAGGAGAACTCGATCAGCTTCGGCGCGATATCGATAACAAAGGCGATCTGGTGGGGTTGGATAAGTTCTATCGCGATGCGATGGAGATGGTTACCAATGATAAAGCCCAAACGGCTTTTGCCATCCAGAAAGAGCCTGCTAGCCTTCGTGACAACTATGGTCGAAACGATCTGGGGCAAAGTTGTTTACTTGCAAGACGACTGGTCGAGGCTGGCGTGACTTTCGTCACGATTCAAGCCGGTGGTGGTTGGGATACCCACGGCGACAATTTCAAGCAACTCAAGGACAGTTTGCTTCCCAAGTACGATCAAGCCGTGGCTGCCTTGGTGCAAGACCTTCACGATCGCGGACTCTCCCAAGATGTATTGGTTGTATCCTTTGGCGAATTCGGACGTACTCCAAAGATCAACGGTGGCGCTGGCCGCGATCATTGGCCAGGCGCCATGTCGATCCTTTATGCTGGCGGAGGTTTGAAAATGGGGCAAGCCGTTGGTGAAACAAATGCATATGCGGAGTATCCGACGAGTAAACCTTATTCGGTCGGATGTGTGCTCAGTACGATCTACCGTTGCTTGGGCATCGATCACAAGCACATCTTTTACGATCCCGCAAATCGCCCTTTACCGATCCTCAACGAGGGTGAGCCGATCGAAGAATTGATTTAAATTTCATGGATACTAGATTGTGGGTATTGATTTTGAGCCTCGCAATTTCCAATTGCGTTTATGCTCAATTGCCATCACCAAGACTTGATCGCATTGCACCCATAGGTGCAGCGATTGGTGGGAAGATCGAATTGGAGATTGCGGGTGCTGATCTTGAAGAGCCGACGGTGGTCTTTGATCATCCAGGGATTTCTGCAACGAGGATTGAAGGCAAAGAACGATACTTTCAGGTTACTGTTTCAAATGAGGTTCCTGAGGGCACGTTCGATTGTCGTGTAGTTGGCAAGTACGGTATCAGTAATCCTCGTTTATTTGGTGTACACCGAGGTATGATGGATGTCGCTGAGGTTGAACCCAATAACTCGCAATCAACGGCTCAGTCGATTCGAGTAAATGACGTTGTATTCGGTATGAGTGACAACAACGAGTTGGATCTTTTCAAGATCCATTTCGATCAAGGCCTGCGCGTCACGATCGATTGTTCGGCGGGGAGGCTTGACTCAATGCTTGACGGGACCTTAATAGTCGTCGATGCACAAGGAAAGCAACTTGCAGCAAGCAGCGATTATTTCGGGAGAGATCCGATGATCGATTTCACTGCTCCGGCGACCGGTGATTACTGGATAGTGCTACACGATTTGTCTTATCGAAGCGGGTTGCCGTATCGATTGATGGTAACGACAAGACCTTACGTAGAAAACATTTTCCCTAGAGTTGTGCAAGAGGGCCGCGAAGTTAGCTTTAATGTGTTGGGGAGAAATTTAGGTGTCGGGTCGAGGGAAACGACCAAGGTGTTGCAAGAGAGGAACCTTTTAGAGGCTAGTTATAACTCTCGATCGCCCGTACAAGTGCTTGAGTTTGGCAAGTTCCTTTTTCTTGAGCATCCCACTCAGCATTCGGTTGTTCCCACTGCAGCGACTTGTACTGTGAATGGATGGCAGATTCGCCCCGAATTTGAAGGTGTTCCTGCGGTCAATGCGATGAATGTCATGTCCATAGACCTGCCAGTCACGGAGGAAATTGAAAGCAATCAACAGGATGCTCCACAGCAGGTCGAGTTGCCTGTTGTGGTAAGCGGTCGCTTTGATGCTCCACGAGATGCCGATTGGTATACATTCTTAGCGCCGGAAAACGGTAACTACAACATCGATGTCTACTGCGAAAGGATAGCCGGACAAGCCGATCCTTATGTTGTGCTTGTCGATGAACAAGGTAAGAGAGTTTTTGAGTTCGATGATTTTGGCCACCGCATTAACGCATTTGATGGGCATTTGCGTGATCCATCAGGAATGGTCTCGTTGAGTCAAGGTAAGAGATACAAATTATTGGTTCAGGATCGTTATCAGCGAGGTGGGCCAAGATGTCAGTATGTTATGGTGTTACGTCCAGTTAAGTCGGATTTTTTTGTAGCCACCATTCACTCACAAAATCCAGGGCCTAGTGGCACGACCCTTTGGCGGGGAGGAGCGGCATATTTCGATGTAATCATCCATCAGACTGGGGGGTACAACGGATCGATTGTCATCACTGCCGAAAATCTTCCGCAGGGAGTCCATGCGGTTCCTACGACATTGGGATTGGGGAATAGTGGAACCTTTGTTCTTTGGGCTGACCAAGATGCACCTGAGAGTGCCTTGCCGATTCGTTTGATGGCAACAGGCGATCGAGCGGGAGAGAAAATTACTCGGGAGGTCAGGCCTTATTCGAGGGTGTGGAATCAGGGGGACGGGACTAGTCGACCTATGCGAGAGCATTGGATTGCGGTACGTCAGAAGGCTCCCTTCTCGTTGTGTTTTGAGAACCCTAATGCATCGGTTGTTGCGGGATCCAAGGTAGAGGTAAAATTGAAGTTGGATCGTCTATGGGAATCATTCAAGGAGCCGCTGAACATTCTTCCGGCTTCGTGGCCTGGGAATTTCAAACTCAATGGTGTGCAAATTCCAAATGGAGCAAATGAGGCATCTTTATTGATTGAGGTTCAAGCCGGGACGCGCGCTGGGGAGTACACTTTGGGGGTGCTAGGGCAAGGCCAAGTGCCCTTTACAAAGAAGTCAGATGGTAGTGAGTTTAAGAATACGTTGATATCTCTCCCGAGTCAGCCCATTACGTTATCCGTCCAAAGTCCGGAGTCTTCGAAGAAGTAGTCCTTGATTTTCGTCGCATCAGTTTTGCGAGTAACTACGACCTTTTTCTCGGGGACAGACCCTTTTCTCGGGGACAGACCCTGAGTTGGGGGTGTTTTGAAATGGGGACAGACCCCGAGTTGAAAGTTGGGGTAATGCGAGCATTTTTTTCGTGGCAGACGGTGGAATCGAAGCATGATTCCACCCAATCAGGGGGGCTTACCAAACAAATCGACCCAACTTCCTGCCTTCTCGGCGCAGTCCTTCCCCACCAAGCCCCTAAGCGCTCTTCAAAATTGCAATCCATTTCCCCTCAACCCGCGCCTCAAACCCTCCCGGGTCCAAGCTAGCAACGACCTAAGCGCTCACTTGGGTACCAATGCGCTCAGGATTGCCCGGATCCAAAGGCTCAACCCGATTGCGAGAAACTCTCTGATGAACTCTCAGGCTCATCGCTATCGGACCCCTTCGGTGCCCAATAGCGATACATCTTGCCAAACTCCCTGGCCTGCTTGATCACTAACTCCGGCCCTAATCGATGATTCTTGATGCAATCGGGAATCTGCTCAGGTATTTTCGACTCCGGCTCTATGATCTTGTTCCTTATACACCACTCGAGGGCTTCCAAATACTCTTTGACGCTGTAC